>JANNEY010000588.1:0-15426 GCA_031379235.1 Opitutaceae bacterium
CCCTCAACGCGCTTGGGCCTGCGACGTAGCTCCTGAGAGCGCGTTGGGGGCAACGCGCTCCACCTTCCGCGCACTCGTCGTCAGTGCATGCGGTCATTCGACGGTAACATTCCGCCTTAGGCAGAGTTGTCGCGCGCCAGCGCCTCGCGGAAACGATCCTTCTTACTCTTGCGCTTGCCCTTGATGCCGCCCGGCGCCGGCGCAATCGCCGGCGGCGGAGCTGCGATCGCGTCGGGCTCGAAGCCCGCGATCTGCTCGCGCCCGAGGGCGAGTTGGTTGCGCTTCTCGATCAACTGAAAATGCGCGTGCGTCTCGGCGCTGATGAAGTTCACCGCGACGCCATGCGCGCCCGCGCGCCCCGTGCGGCCGATGCGATGCGTGTAGTCGGCGGCCGAGCGCGGCAGATCGAAATTAACGACGACGGGCAAATCGACGATGTCGAGCCCGCGCGCCGCGAGATCGGTGGCGACGAGCACGTGGGTTTTCGCCGCCTTGAAATCCGCCAGCGCATCGGTGCGCGCGCCCTGGCTCAGCTCGCCGTGCAGCGCATCGGCCGCGAGGCCCGCGCGCCGCAGTTTGTCGGCCACGTGCTCCGTGGCGTATTTCGTCGCGACAAACACGAGCACGCGCGTCCAGCCGTGCGTTTGAATCAGGTGCCGCAACAACTGCGTGCGGCGCGGCGCCTCGACTTCGATCGCGCGTTGCTCGATGTCAGGCGGCGGCTCGGCGGTCGAAGCCACCGCGACACGCACCGGTTCGCGCAGGAGATTTTGCGCGAGCGTCTCGACCTCGGGCGGAAAGGTCGCGGAGAATAGCAGCGTCTGCCGCTGCGCCGGCAGCTTGGCGATAATCCGCGCGAGCTCATCCGCAAAGCCGAGCGCGAGGAGCCGGTCCGCCTCGTCGAGCACCAGCGTCGCGACCGCGCTGAGCGCGACCGCGTTGTGCTCCATGAGATCGAGCAGCCGCCCCGGCGTCGCCACGATGATGTCCGCGCCGCCGCCGAGCGCCATCATCTGCGGGTTGATCGACACGCCGCCGTAAACCACGAGCGTCTTGATCGGCTCCGCGAGGAACCGCCCGTAGCGGCGAATCGATTCGCCGATCTGTGCCGCGAGTTCGCGCGTCGGCACGAGAATCAGCGCGCGCACAAACCGCCCCGGCGGCCGCCGGCTCGTGGCCAGCCGCTGCAAGAGCGGCAGCGCAAACGCCGCCGTTTTCCCCGAGCCCGTCTGCGCCGAGGCCCACACATCCGCCCCGCGCAACGCCGGCGGAATCGCCGCGATCTGAATCGGCGTCGGCGCCTCATAACCTTTTTCCACGATCGCCCGCAGCAACGGCACGGCAAGTTTCAGCGCGGAGAAGGTCATGCCGTCAGCAGGCACCACTCCCGCCCGCAACGCCACGCCAGAAAACGCGGCGCCGGGCCCGGAGCCGATTTTTAGCAGGTTCTCACTGCCGACCGTTCAGGCCGATCCCGGGGCCCGTCACCCCACCCGCACGACCCGCGTTTTCCCCGCGACCGTCACGCGATCGCCGGCGGCGAGCTGCTTGCGCTTCCGCGACTCAGGCGCGCCGTTCACCAGCACCTCGCCCTCGGCCACGAGCTGCTTCGCCGCGCCGCCGCTCTCCGCCAGCCCGGCAAACTTGATGAACTGGCACAGCTCGATCGGCACGCCGCGGACCGTCACATCTTGCACTGCGGAAGATTCCGTTTTGGACATGCCCCACGCTCAGCGGCCACCGAACCCGAGTCGACCTTTCTGTCGTCGGCACCGAGGCCACGGGCCCTTCGCCCTTTCCTCAGTCAGCCGCGGGGGATTTTTCCCAGCGCGCCCTGCGGGCGCTTAGTCCAACGTCCCTTGTGATCTAGACTGTCATTGCGAGGAACGAAGTGACGAAGCAATCCAGCTGGATTGCCACGGCGCGCTTCGCGCACCTCGCAATGACAAAAGTCTGAATGTTACGGGACGTTGGTATTAGTCACACCGCGGGGACCAGCTTTCGATTGTGTCGGCTCAGCGTTCAGCATCGCGCCCGGTCTGAGCAAAGCCCGCATCTTTTGGCTTTGCTCAGACCGGCGTCGCCGCCACGGCCGCCAGCCCACCGCGCGGGCCGAAGACGACCCGCTCGCACAACGCGCTCGCGCGCGTGAAATCGCGGCACACCTGCGGCCGCCGCTCGTAAATGGTGCAGAGCCGCGTGGCTCGGTCGAGGGCCACGCACGCGCCGTCACCGTCCTGGTCCATGCAGCGCACCCCGTCGTGCTCGACGACCAGCGATTCCGGCACGTCGTCCAGCAACGGCGAAAGCTCCACGACCAGGTGGCAGCATCGGCCGCAACCGGCGCAGGGAGGAAGGGAATCGACGGTGGGTAGCATCAGAATCGCACACAGCATGCACACGCGAAGCGACGCGACCATCACGGAACGCAACGGTCCGGGCCGAGTTTACCTTTCGGCGCCGGCCATGAAAACAGCAAGACAGTCGCGAAGGGTTTCGAGCCGCGGCGCCTGCGCCGCGGTCGGGCCCACGCGCCGAGAGCGGCTCGTCTCCAGCGATAGAGAACGGAAATGTGCCCGGAGCGTTCTCTCTGCGCGCGCGATCGTTCGTGGGCCGCAGCTCCTGCACGCGCTCTGCTGCATGCTCGGCGTGCCCACCGTGCGCGTGACGCTCGGCGCGCGCCTCAGATGAGAGCGCCCTGATTGGAAATCGCGCAAAGAACTCACGCTCGCCGTCGGCCGTAGGGCGGTTCTGTGACCCGCCCTTTTCACGCGTTGAGTGTTCCCATCCAAGGCGGGTCACAGACCGCCCTACCCCACTCCAGTGCGTCCATCGCGTTCCGTCAGGCTATTTGCGCACGTCCGCCATCATGAGCCGCGCGGGGAGCACACGGCCCACCTTTCGACCGCAACGTTTCGCCTCACCGCGCCGCGTCGGTGATGCGATACAGTTTCGTCTGCGTGCGGAGGAAAAGCGCGTCGCCGGCGACGGCGGGAGTCGCAATGCTCATTTCGCCGAGAACATTTTTGCCCAGCTCGGCGTAGGTGTCGCCAGCGGCGAAGACGATGGTGGTGCCGTTTTCGTTGAGCGCGTAGATCCGACCGGCGCTCGCCACTGGCGAACTTGAGAACGTGTTGGCCGAGCCGCCCACGCGCTCGCGATAGAGTTCGCGGCCGGTCGCAGCCTCGAAGACCTGCATCATGCCGCCGTCGTTGAGCGAGTAGAGGCGGTCGCGGTAGAACAGCGGCGAGCCCGTGTAGGGCGTGCCACGCGGCTGCGACCACGCGACGAACGGCCCGGCGGTCTCGCCCTGCGGCGGCGTGATGTCGCCGGTCGCGCCGGGCTTGATGGCGAAGAGCGGGCGGTTGTTTTCGCCCTGCGAACCGGAGCCGACGAAGAGCAATCCGCCGCCGACCGCCGGCGAGGGTGTGGCCTGCGTCATGCCGCGCAGCCGCCAGAGTTCCTTCCCGTCGAGCCCGTAGCTCACGACGAGGCCTTTGCCGATCGTGACAATTTCGGTGCGCTCGCTTGTTTGCCAGATGAAGGGCGTGGCCCAGCCGGATTTGTTTTTCGCGGCGAGGTCGGTGCGCGGCGCGGTCCACACGGGCTCACCGGTCTTCGCATCGAGCGCGGCGAGGAACGACTCACCCTCGCTGTCGCGCAGCACGTAGACGCGGCCCGCATGGACCACCGGCGACGAGGCGGTGCCAAAATCGAGGTAGATGGGCTCGGGTTTCCATGTGCGGCGCCAGATCACCGTGCCGTCGAGCGAAAGACAGAAGAGGCCAACGTTGCCGCCAAATGACGCGTAGAGCCGCTCGCCGTCGGTCGCCGAGGTCTCGGAAGCGTAGGTGTTCTTGCGGTGGCGACCACCGAAGGGCTTGCCGCGGTGCGCCTCGCGCTCCCAAAGCTGTTTTCCGGTCGCGGCATCGAACGCGAGCACGAGGTAGCTCACGTCCTCGACCTCGGCGGTCTGCTCAATGTCGCGCGCGATGACGCGCTTGTTCACCTCGTCGTCGGGCAGGCCCTGCTTCTTCAGCTCGGCGATGTAGTCGTTGCCGAAAATGCCGGTCTGCGCGGGCTTGATGGCGCCGCGCGCACTCGTGACAAAAACCCGCCCGCCCGCCACGACCGGCGACGACCAGCCGTCGCCGGGCACCGTCGCGACCCACGCGACGTTCTTGGTCGCGGACCACTCGAGGGGAAGCTTCGCGTCGTCCGCCACCGCCGAGCCCCCGGGCCCGCGAAACTGTGGCCACGGTGCACTGGCCGCCGTCAAGCCGGTTGAGGCCGCAGGCGCGGCTACAGCCGCCATCATAAAAAAAATCGAAGCACGCATGAGGTGAAATTTCTGCCCGAAGACTCCCGCGCGAACGAAGCCTGGCAGCAATACCTTTGCGACGAATGGAGGAGCCGATGCGGTGTTGCGGCGAATGAGGAGTTGCCGCGGCGCGCGAGCGGGCCAGCGTGGGCGCGTCGCCCCATCCACCACTGCCATGCCTCCGCTCCTTCCCCTCCGTGCCGGCCTCATGCTCGTATTCGCCAGTCTCGCGGCGCCCGTCGCGTTTGCGCAACTGGGTGCACGCAGCACCGAAGAATGGCTCAAGACCCTCGATGCGCAGAACCGCGTCGCCAAGCTGCGCATCGACGACGCCGTCGCCGCGCTGAAGCTGAAGCCCGGCGACGTGGTGGCCGACATCGGCGCGGGCTCGGGCGTTTTCACGCTGCCGCTCGCGACGGCCGTGCCCAAGGGCCGCGTCTATGCCGTCGACATCGACCAAGGCCTCGTGGACCACATCGCGAAAAAAGCGCATGAAGCCAAAGCCGCCAACGTGCGCGCGGTGCTTGGCGCCTTCACCGATCCGAAGCTGCCGGCGCGCGACGTCGACGTGGCCTTCATCTATGACGTGCTGCACCACATCGAGGACCGCGCGGGCTACCTGAAAAATCTCGCGCCCTACCTGAAGCCCGACGGCCGCATCGCCGTGATCGACTTTCAACCTGAGCTCGGCCCGCACAAGAACGACCCCAAGCTACAAATCACCCGCGAGCAGACGCGGGCCTGGATGGCCGCCGCCGGCCTCAAGGTCGTCACCGAGCACAAGCTCTACGACGACAAGTGGTATGTCGTGTATGGAAAGTGAGCCTTGTTTGGGGACGGCTGCGGCGTCGGAGCGCGAATGCCGGCCCGTTCTGGAAAGCTTAATTCTGCTACCGCCACGGCGACTTTAGGTCCTGGGCAACGGTCAAGAGCCGAGGAATGCCCTCTTCGCCCTAGTTTCAGGCATCGCGCTCTGATTTCACACCGAAAGCAAATCGTCACCCGGCGCGGTCGATCGGCTTGTCTCTCCTCTGGGCTGCATCGGCAATTTGCCGATCAATATCGGCCGAATAATCGAGCATCCGGCGCCAGAGCGCTGGGCTTTAGACGATTTCGCGAAACCCCTGTGGCGATTTTCGACGAAACAGCGATCGGGGACAACATTCAGCACGGCGAGTGGCACTGCGCCGGGCCAGAAGAAGTTTACGCCAAAAAAAAGCCGCGGCATTCACGCCGCGGCTTTGAGAGAGAGTCGATTACTGACAGGCCTCGCACGCCTCGCCGTTGCGCATTGCTTCGATGCTGCACGCCGTCTTTTCAGCCGCCGTGTATTCCCGCTTGGCGGCGGGGGCTGAGACAATCGGTGACGGAGCGCCAGTCATCGCGAAGGGCGCAGCGGTGACCTCGGCGGCGTGGCTGCCGCCGGTGTCGCCGGAGTTCTGGCCACCGGAGGCACCTTCGTTCACCGCGCCGCGCATTTCCTTTTTCACGCCGACGGTCGCCTTCTCAATGTTGGAGGCGCCGAGGCTGCGGAGGTAGTAGGTGGTCTTGAGGCCGGCATGCCATGCCTGCCGATACATGTGGCTCAGCGTCTTGAGATCGGGCGTCTTGATCCAGAGGTTCACGGACTGCGCCTGGTCGATCCATTTCTGGCGGCGGGCGGCGGCATCAACGATCCACTTGGCGTCGATGTCGAAGGCGGTGAGGTATTTGGCCTTCAGGTCGGCGGGGATGCGCTCCACGTCCTTCAGCTCGCCGTCGAAATACTTCAGGTTGTCGATCATGTCCTGATCCCAGAGGCCGCGGGCCTTGAGATCCTTCACGAGGAAGGGATTCAGCACGATGAACTCGCCCGAGAGGTTCGATTTCACGAACAGGTTCTTGTAGGTGGGCTCGATGCAGGGACTGGTGGCCGTGATGTTGGAGATCGTCGCGGTGGGCGCGATGGCGAGGACGTTGCTGTTGCGCGTGCCCTGTGTGGCGATTTTGGCGCGGACGGGCGCCCAGTCCATGCGGCCGCCGCGGGGAACTTCGACTTCGACGCCGCGCTCCTTCTCGAGAAGGTCGAGCGTGTCCTGCGGGAGGAGGCCGCGGTCCCACTTCGAACCCTTGAAACTGGAGTAGGTGCCGCGCTCGGCGGCGAGGTCGGAGCTGGCCTCGTAGGCGTAGTAGGCGATGGCCTCCATCGCCTCGTCGTTGAACTCGACGGCCTCGGGCGACGCAAAGGCGTGGCCGCGGAGGTAGAGCGCGTGCGCGAGGCCCATCACGCCGAGACCGATGGGGCGGTGGCGGCTATTGGAGAGCTTGGCGGAAGGCGTCGGGTAGAAGTTGATGTCGATCACGTTGTCGAGCGCGCGGACGGCCATGCGGATGGTCTCGCGGAGCTTCTTGTGATCGATCTCGCCGGTGGGGAGGAGGTGCGTCTCCAGGATGACGGAGCCGAGATTGCAGACGGCGGTCTCGTCGTTGGACGTGTTGAGCGTAATCTCGGTGCAGAGATTGGAGGAGTGGATGACGCCGACGTGATCCTGCGGGGAGCGGATGTTGCAGGCATCCTTAAACGTGATCCAAGGGTGGCCGGTCTCGAAGAGCATCGAGAGCATTTTTTTCCAGAGCTCAAGCGCCTCGATTTTCTGGCCGGAGATTTTACCCGCCTCGGCGAGCGCCTCGTATTCCACGTAACGCTTCTCGAAGGCCTGGCCGTAGAGGTCGTGCAGATCCTTGACCTCGTTGGAACGGAAGAGCGTCCAGGTCTGGCGGGCCTCCATGCGCTTCATGAACAGATCGGGAATCCAGTTCGCCGTGTTCATGTCGTGCGTGCGCCGGCGGTCGTCGCCGGTGTTTTTGCGCAGCTCGAGGAATTCGAAGATGTCGTTGTGCCACGTCTCGAGGTAGGCGCAGCCGGAGCCCTTGCGCTTACCGCCTTGGTTGACGGCGACGAGCTGATCGTTGTGGAGCTTGAGGAAGGGGATGACACCCTGCGACTCGCCGTTGGTGCCGCCGATGTAGGCGCCGGTGCCGTGGACCGCGGTCCAGGAGCCGCCGAGGCCGCCGGCCCACTTGGCGAGGAAGGCGTTGTCGGCGATGCCGCGGAGCATGATGCTCTCGAGCGAGTCGTCGACGTAGTAGAGGTAGCAGGAGCTGAGCTGCGAGTGGAGCGTGCCGGAGTTGAAAAGGGTCGGCGTGCTGCTGCAGAAACGGCGGCTCTTGTAGAGTTCGTAGAGGCCGGTGACGCGGGATTCGCGGTCGCCCTTTTCGTCGAGCATCAGGCCCATCGACACGCGCATCCAAAAGAACTGCGGCGTCTCGAGGCGGCGCGAGGGTTTCTTGGTTTTGTCGATGATGAGGTAGCGGTCATACATCGTCTGGATGCCGAGGAAATCGAACTCGAGGTCCGACGACGGATCGAGGGCGGCACCGAGCTTGGCGAGGTCGTAGTCGAGGAGGCGGGCGTTGAGGCGCTTGATGGCGACGCCGTGCTCGAGGTATTTTTTGAAGGCGCGTTGGTGAAACTCCTTCAGCTTACCGACGCCGTCGCGCGTGATGTCCCAGCCGAGCACCTCTTCGTAGATGTAGGTGAGCTGGATGCGGCCCGAGAACTTGGCGAAGTCGGCGTCCTTCTCGATCAGGGTCTTCGAGTTGAGGACGATGGTCGCATCGAGATCCTTTTGGGAAATCTGGTCGTAGACGGAGCGGCGCAGCTCGGCCTCGATGGCGTCGTTCGAAAGTTGGAGATCGAGGCCGATACGAGCGAACTCGATGCGCTTGCGGAGGTCGGCACCGTCCCAGAAGACGTTCGTGCCGTCGGCCTTTTTCACGACGATCATCGTGCCCTGCGCCGTGGACTCGGGTGCGGCAAACGGCGCGGTGGAGTCGGTCTCGGAGAGGCTGAGGCCAGCCTCGCGGGCGGCGGCGCGCTCAGCGCGGAAGAGAATGTAGGCGGCGGCGACCTTGTAGTGACCAGCCTTCATCAACTCCTCCTGCACCATGTCCTGGATCTCCTCGATATGGACGAAGGATTGCTTGGAGGAATGAATGCGTTCGGAGACCGCCTGCGTGATGGCGACGGCCGGCGCGGAGTCACGCTGGAGGGAAAGGAAGGTCTTGCGGACGGCGATCTCGACCTTGTGCTCGCTCCACGGAACGACCTGCTTGTTGCGACGGATGACGCGGAGCGTGGAAGTCGCGGCGGTGTCGCGGTCGATGGAAATTTTGCGGGCGCGGTTGAGGAGGAGGCTCTTGGCGACGAAGTAGGCGTTGTTGTCCACGAGCGTCTTCTCGATCAGCTCATAGAGATCGTTGAGCGAGATGCGGAGGGGCGACTGCTTGAGTGAAAGGGCGCGGAGGTTGGCGGCCACTTCGCCGCAAATCTTCGCCACCCAGGCACGATTGGCGTCGGTGAAGATTTCCTTTTCACCCTTGGCGAGCTGAACGTTGGTGAACGCCTTGCCGAGCGTGTCGGCGACCTCCGCGAGCGCGAAGCGCTCCTCACCGTGCGGGCAGAGCAGGACGATGGGCGGCAGTTCGATCGCTTCAGTGGCGAGGACATCGCGCCACGCGTAGTGGGGCCTTTGTTCGACGGGAGTGTGCGCGGCGCGCTTGAGGGCGAGATCGTGGGCGACGGAGGGAGTGGTCATGGAGACGGCGGACGGAAGAAACGGGGCGCTGAAACGGGAGGAGGAAGGAAAATGGAGAAGCCGCAGCGGGCCGGGAACGGCCGCGCAACGGCAGAAGGGAAACGCGACGCGTGGGGTAAGGCGCGAGGCGGAGACGAGAAACGAACCAGGGTCAGAGTTCGTCGTCGCTAGCTACGGTAAGTGAAGATGCTTTTTGATATTCGGTGACGCGGCCCTCGAAGAAGTTTTGCTCCTTCTTGATGTCCATCATTTCGGCGAGCCACGGCAGCGGGTTCTTGACGCCGGCGGCGAGCGGGGCGAGGCCGCAGCCTTCAAGGCGACGGTCCGCGATAAAGTCGATGTAGGTCAAAAATTCCTCGATCGCGAGGCCGACGGCGTTCACCGGCAGACAGTCGCGGATAAACTCCTTCTCGAGCCGGATAGCCTCGCGCATAAGCTCACGCAGCTCTTCCTTAAATTCAGCGGTCCAAATCTCGCGGTTCTCCTCGATGAGATCCATGAAGAGATTCCGAAAGACCTCAATGTGGTTGGATTCGTCGCGAAGGGTGTAACGGAACATCTGGCCGATGCCGGGAAATTTGTTCTGCCGGTAAAGCGAAAGGATCATGCCGAAGAGCCCGTAGAACTGCGTGCCCTCCATGCACTGGCCGAAGACGAAGATGTTTTTCGCGAGCAGCCGCTTGTTCTCCGGCAGCGTAAGATCAAGATCGCGGCGCAGCTCCTTGGAGACCTTGGTCACAAACTCGTTTTTCCGCACGATGGTCGGAACGTCTTCAAACATCGCCTCGCACTCATGCGGATTGATGCCCAAAGAAGCGATCATGTAGAGCAAGGAGTCGGCGTGGATATTCTCCTCATGCGCATGGCGGCCGAGAACGAGTTTGAGCTCGGGAGCGGTCACGAGTTCGCGGACAACGTGCTGGATGTTGTCACCGACAATGCCCTCGGCGGCTGAAAAATAACCGATACCCATCCGGATGATCCAGCGCTCGACATCAGAAACCACCTTCTCGTCGCGCCACTGCTCGATGTCCTTGCCCATCGGGATATCCTCGGGCTCCCAGTGATTGGCCTTCATCGTGCGATAAAGATCGTAGGCCCACTGGTATTTGAGCGGAAGGAGGTTGAAGCACATGGTCTCGCGACCGTTAATCACCTTCTTGGCGGCAAAAGCCGCTTCGGCCTTGGCTTGATCGAGGACGAACGTTTTGGAACCAACCTGGAAAGTTTTCTGCATGTGACTGGGACTTAGGACTGAAAAAGGAGGGAAAAGGCGAAAGTGAGACGAAATTTGACGAAATGTATGGGCCGAAAGGGCTTTTTTGGGGTGAAAAGGCAGCTAGCGAACCAAAGTTGTTACCAGTTATCCACGGGTTACTGACCACTACAGGATGTGGTCACTTCCCGCACAGACCACAACCCATGGGAGTCGCACTTTTCTCCGTCAATGAGTTTGTAGGAAATTTCGCGCATATTTTTTCCGCAGTTTGGGCTTGCCGGCCGGCGCAAAATTCAGCCCCGACCGAGAAACGATTCAACACGCGACCTTAGCCGAATCTCACGAATGAAACGGCCCGAAACCACCACGCGAAAACCGCCGAAACCCCAAGGCTGACGCCAGACAGGAAATCCAGCCTTCGAGTGTATTGGGTGAGCCTGCACGAAGTCCGGCCTAGAATCATTTTCGCCTCCAAAAACCTCGGTCAATATGTCACCAAATCGTCACGACGGGCTCGACCCTGGAATCCTGTCTCGACGGATTGCCCTTTCATCAGGTCAAAGCCGTCCCGATGGGGAGATCGTCTGATTCGTGCGTTCGCGCGACCACTGCTATTAGGCACGGGGACCCTCAACGTATTTTTCGCCTGCACACCGGTCAACCCACCCGCCTTCCGGGTCATTCACCACGCGCACTGATCAAGCCCCGATCCGGAATTAGGCCGATGATCGACCATTCCTACCATGTCATCACAATATAGATACCGATGGTTTGAAAAATACCGGCTGTGGCCGCGCCTGGGCGATGGGGCCGCAAACATAAAAAAGGCGGCCGCACAAATGCGGCCGCCGATCGCTCGCTGCTGCTTCAGAATAGATCAGAATTTCAAGCGGGCGCCGAATTGCACGCGCCACCGCGACTGGCCGTTGTCGTAAGTGAAACCATCTGGCACAATGGTGGTCGGACGAATTTGTCCTGCTGCGTTGTAGGCTGCCGCGCCAATGAATTGCCGGCGAAACACATCGTTGGTCTGCCGAAAAGCTTCCTCGTAGTAATTAAACAACCGGCGGCTGATGAACGATCCGAAGTTGGTCCAATCGAAGAACACCTCCAATTGCGCGGTCTGAAAATGCAGGGGGATGATTTGCGCGACGTGCAAATCCAGCTTGTTCACCCACGGCTGCGTGAATGCGTTTTTCGGTGCAACGCTACCGGCATATTTGGCCAGTCCGCTCGTCTGCACAAAATCAAGGTAGGCCTGCTGATTGGCGGGGGTCAGGCCCGAGAAGTCGAAGCGCGGATCGTTCAAACCCGACGGAACGGCGACGGTGTCGTTCGACGTGCCGTCGTTGTTGAGATCATTGGAATAGATCCAACTAAACGGATTTCCGGTGCGGCCCTCGTAGTTGAGCGAGACAGTGGTCTTCCATTTCTTGACCCACTCGAACTCCCGGCTGCCATAAATCACCACTCGATCTTTGACCTCAAAATCCGAACGGCCGGTCTCAACGACTGCCTGATTGAAGATCACGTTACGCTGCCATTGGCCGGAGGCCGTGGTTTGACCGATAGCTTGAGCCTCAGTCGAGCGACCACGGGTGTAGCTAGCGTCGAACGCCCACCGATTCTTCATCGGCCGGCTCCAAGAAGCCGTGAAGTAGGCGGACTCGCCCGCGCGCACATTGCTGATACGATACAGATCCGTAAACGCGCCATATTTGGCGTTGGCCTGCGTGGCGGGATTACCGGCAAAACGCTGGCGCCCATCCGCTCCCTTCGTCGTCGGATTGATATTTTCGTTGGTGATAAACAGCGCCCGATCAATGCGGGTAAAGACTCCCTCGATTGATAAATTGCTGTTGAGAAAACTGACCTTGCGATCGACGGCCAGATTGCCACGCCACACAGCAGGCAGGCGGATCCCGGGGTCTGCGAAGTCAACCTCGCGACGCAAGGCTGGGTTGTCGGTGCCGACAGCGATCGGGTTGGCGACATCAAACTGGGTTTTCAGGTAGTTCGTAAACGTCCCCGCCGCGGCGCCGTTGTTGGCGACCGTAAACGAGCCGACGCCGATCGCGTTGTAAGAGTTCGAGAAGAACACCCACGGCGCGCGGCCGACAAAGTGGCCGGCTCCGCCGCGGATTTGAGTCGTGCGCGCATCATCCATGAAATAATTAACCCCCACCCGCGGCGAATAATAGGTCTTACCGTCCAAGGTGCCCGTGTTGCGAAAACCAGAAGCATTGAACAACGCTTGATTGAACGCCGGCGCCTTCTTCGTCTCCGAAAACTCGTAGCGCAAACCGGCTTGCAGGCTGAGCCTGGGGTTAACCTGCCACTTTGCTTGGCCAAACAAACCGTTGGTGGCGAAATCTGAAAGGTCGGCCGCCGGCCGCTTGGTCGGATCGTAGACGTTGCGCGTAATCCGCGCGGGAACGTCGTTCACGAAGTCGGCGACCGAGGCAAAAATCGCTTGGCCATAGGAACTTTGCCGGAAGAGATTGTAGAAATCATTTTCCTCGCGCTGAAAACCAGCGCTGAAGAAAAAGTTGTTGTAGAAATAATCCGCCTTCGCGCTGAACTGCTTTCCATCGACAGAAATTGCGTTGCCTTGGCGGAAGAGATCCGTGCCCGCGACAATGGCGCCGGTATTAATCGTAGCTCCCGTGCGACTGACCCCCGTGAATCCAAAAATATCAACCTCGGGCGCGACCACATTCACCGGTGTAGCTTGATCTTGTTGGACGGTGCCAAACTTAAGCTCCGTCTGAAAAGCCGAGCTCCAGCGGCTAAAAAGTTGGGATGTGAAATTCTTCTCTTTCCGAACCTGTGCGTAGAAATTGCTATCGAACGCGGTAACCGCATTGGCGGTGAGTGCCGTCGCCGTGGCGGTTTGCGTCAGCGAAGTCAGCGAAAAACTGCCAAATTGCGGCACCAAGCCCTCGGTCTGCGAGTAACGGACCGAGAGGCGCTGCCCGCTCATGATCTGCCAATCGATTTTCGCCAGATACTTCTTGTCGCTCGACACGTTGCTCGCGTTGCCTCCGAGTTCGCCCCAAGCGATCTTTTGACCGGAATCGGTGTTGTATTTGGCGAAAGCAGTTTTGACCGCGGCAAGCTGTGCCGCGTTTACGTTAAAAAGACTGGTCGTGGCTGGCGGTGCAATGCGTTCGAATTTTTCGTAGTTCACGAAAAAGAATAGCCGATCCTTTAGGATTGGACCGCCGAGCGTAGCGCCGTAAGTCGTGCGCTGCAGCTTCGGAACAAATTTCACCCCGGTCGTGATCCGCGTATTAACGTCCTCGCCTTGGGTCTGAAGCCCCGCGAGGTGATCTCCGCTGAAATAGTAGTAGGCGGTGCCCCGAAATTGATTGGTGCCGCTCTTCGTGACCGCGTTGATCGAGGCTCCGGTAAATCCCGCCAACCAGATGTCGTAAGGCGATACCTGCGCCGACAACTGATCAATCGTGTCGAGCGAAAGCGGATTGTAGAAAGACGCGAGTCCGGTGCCATTCAGCCCGAACTGATCGTTGATCGGGCTGCCGTCGATCTGGATCGAGTTGTAGCGGTTGTTCTGCCCGAGCGCGGTAATCTGCGCCTCTTCGCGGTCGCCGGAGAGCGAGCGCAACGTGACAAACGCCGATGCGGAGATCAAATCCGCCAGCGAGCGCTGCGTCGTAGGCTTGTTAGCCAACCGCTGATTGTTGAGGACGCTGCCGGCTCCAGCCGCGGAGCCATCGAGCTCATTGGCCGCGCCCTTCACCACGAATTTTTCCAGCGTCACAATTTCGGTGCGCTCCAGTGTCAGCGAAACTTCAAGGTCGGTGCCGAGCTGCGTTTCCACGTCGGTTCTTTCCAGCGGTTTGAAGCCGCCGGCATTCGTCGTCACCGTGTAGGGTCCGCCGACGATAAGACCACGGAAGTAGTAGCGACCGGCCTCGGTCGTCGCGGCCGTGTAGCTCGTCCCCGTGGGCACGTGGACTGCAGTAACAGTCGCGCCGGCGACCGCCTTGCCGCCTGCATCACGCACGAATCCGGAAAGCCCGGACGTGACGACTTGTGCGTGAAGGGCGACCGCGCAGCTCAACGCTGCAAGTCCGGAAATCGCTCGTTTCATCATGAAGGATAGTTTCATTTTGGTGTGGTAGTGTGGTTCCTTGGTGTCCGGCGTCGCCGTCGGCATCGTTTGGTTTCTCAGCAAGAGACCCGCCAATTTCGCAGTCAAGACCTAGCCCGCGCCCAACGCCGGCCTGTTGCCGAATCGTTACCAACCCCAATCCAATGCGATCTGCACGGATCACGCGTGGGTCTTCGCGCATCCCGCCCGATCTGGCGAGCTCATCGAGGTATGCGCACCACGCGCGATACACCTTAAATTCAACTCCGACAACACTATGCCTGATTGTGTCCGACCGCTGGCATGCCGCGAGGTAGAGGCAGCCTCGGTGAAAACGCCTCCCCCTCCCAGCTTCGCACCGCGGGTGACCGCTCCCGCTGTCTCCGCTATCTCGACACCCACCGGCTCGCCGAGCGCTTCCCGCGTCGAAGCGGCGCGTGATGCCGAACTCGTGCTCCGCTTCAACGCCGGCGATGCGGCCGCATTCGATGAAATCGTCGGTCGGTATCGCGAAAAAATCTTCGCGGCCACGCTTGCCATGCTTCGTAACCGGGCCGACGCGGAGGAGATCGCACAGGATACCTTCATCCGTGCGCATCGCGGGCTCGCGCGCTTCCGCGGCGATTCCTCGCTCGCCACCTGGTTGCACCGCATCGCGCTCAACCTCGCGCGCAACCGCTACTGGTATTTTTTCCGCCGTCGCCGGCATCTCACGCTCTCGCTCGATTGCGCTGTCGGCACCGATGGCACCGCGACCTTCGCCGACCTCATCGCCGCCGAGTCGCCCAGTCCCGCCCGCTCCGCTGCGACCCAAGAATTCACGGCGTTGATTTCGGCCTGCATGAAAAAACTCGACGCCGCCCACCGCGAAATCCTCACGCACCGCAACCTCCTCGACCGCTCCTACGACGAGATTGCCGATGTGCTCGGCATCAAGGTCGGCACCGTTAAGAGCCGGATCGCCCGGGCTCGCGCCAGCCTCCGCGAGCTGCTCGCCGAGACCTGCCCGGAATTTTCCGCCGACAGTGCTCCCGCCGATTGGTTCGAGTCGCTGCGCAGCGGCGGTCAGTCCGAAGTGTCGGCCGCGTAGTCGGCAGCCACATTTGGCACCACCCCCGCAAGGCCGCGTCGC
>JANNEY010000591.1:0-7234 GCA_031379235.1 Opitutaceae bacterium
CTCGTGCGCGCCTTTGCTCGACGGGCGCGCACGAGGCGCGCCCCTACGAAATCCGGTCGAGACGGCAGGAT
The DNA here is from genome assembly GCA_031379235.1 of Opitutaceae bacterium. Taxonomy (GTDB): domain Bacteria; phylum Verrucomicrobiota; class Verrucomicrobiia; order Opitutales; family Opitutaceae; genus ER46. Next base: position 72 of record JANNEY010000591.1, read on the forward strand.
TTGCAAGAAACTGAGATGCGACCCTGCCCATCCCGTCCCGGAAAACGCATTGTCTTCCGCGGCGGTCCGCGTAGCTCTCGTGGCCTTCCTCCATTCCCAATCCACATGAAAAAATACCTCGTTGAGTTCATCGGCACGTTCTTCCTCGTATTCACCGTCGGCATGGCCGTGCGCAGCGGTTCCTCGCTCGCGCCGCTCGCCATTGGCGCTTCGCTGATGGTGATGATTTTCGCCGGCGGCCACGTTTCCGGCGGCCACTTTAATCCCGCCGTCACGCTCGCCGTGTTCCTCCGCGGCAAATGCGACAAGGGCGACGTCATCCCCTATTGGCTGGCCCAGCTCGCGGCCGGGGCCGTGGCCGCACTGCTCGTCGTGAACCTCGCGGGCAGCCCCGCCCTCGCCGGCACGCACGACGCGATGAAATCGGTGATCGTCGAGTTCCTCTTCACCTTCGCGCTCGCGTGGGTCGTGCTCAACACCGCCACCGCCAAGGGCACCTCGGGCAATTCCTTCTACGGCCTCGCCATCGGCATGACGGTCATGACGGGCGCCGTCGCCGTCGGCGGCGTATCGGGCGGCGCGTTCAACCCCGCGGTCGGCCTCGGTGTCGTGCTGATGGGCCTCGAAAAGCTCAGCCAGTTCTGGATCTACCTCGGGGCCGATCTCGCCGGTGGCGCGGTCGCGGCGCTGACCTACAAGGTCGTCAACGGGAACGACTGAAAAAACAGGGCGGGGCTGTAACCCGCCCTTTCACGCACTGGGTGTTCGAGCTATGGGCGGGTCACAGACCCGCCCTATTTTTTTACCGCCGCACGCCGCGATGTAGCCGGCTCACCGGTTTCACGGCAGCGGCCGCGACCTCGGCCAGCGCCTTCTCGTCGAAGAGCGCCGAGTAAATGTAGGGGAAGCCTTCAATCTTCTTTCGCTCCACACCCACGCCCATGTAGCGCTCGATCGAGCGGGCGTCGCGGACGTCTTCCTCGGTCACCAGCGTAAAGGCGTCGCCCGTGTTCTGCGCGCGGCCGGTGCGGCCGATGCGGTGGACATAGTCCTCGGCGTTTTCCGGCACGTCGTAATTGATCACGTGCGAGACCCCGGCGATGTCGAGGCCGCGGGCGGCGATGTCAGTCGCGACGAGCACCTCATATTTGCCGCTCTTGAAACCTTGGAGCGCCTCGATGCGCTCGCGTTGGTTCCGGTCGGAATGCATGACGCCCACGGTGTGGCCTTTGCTTTCCAGCCGGTGCGCGATACGGTCCGCGCCCATGCGCGTGCGCGAGAAGATCAGCACGCTCTTGAAATCGGTTTGTTCGAGCAGCAGCTGCAGCAATTCGAATTTCTGCGAGGCGACCACGGGATAGAACGCGTGCGTGACCGTCTCCGCCGGCGACCGCTGGCGGCCGATCTCCACCTTCAACGGCTCGCGGAGCGCCCAGCCGGCGAGTTGCTCCAGCTCCGCCGGCAGCGTGGCCGTGAAAAAGAGCGTCTGCCGGTTCTTCGGGCATTTTTGGACGATGCGTTTCACGTCGGGCAAAAAGCCCATGTCCAGCATCCGGTCCACTTCGTCGAGGACGAGGATGTCGATGCCGTCCAAAGTGAGGTTGCCCCGTTCCAGATGGTCGAGCAACCGGCCCGGCGTGGCGGCGATGATGTCCATGCCGCGCCGGAGATCGTCCTCCTGTTTCCCGTAGCCGACGCCACCGTAAACAATCGTCACGCGGAGGTCGGTGAACTTGGCAAATTTCTGGAACGCCTCCTCGACTTGGAGCGCAAGCTCGCGCGTGGGCTCGAGGATGAGGCAGCGCAACTTGCCGTGCGTGCCGAGCCGCTGGATAATCGGGAGCGCGAACGCCGCAGTCTTGCCCGTGCCGGTCTGCGCGGAACCAATCACGTCGCCACCCTTGAGCACGACGGGAATCGCCTGCGCCTGAATCGGCGTGGGATTCAGGTAGCCCATTTCCTGCACGCCGAACGCCAGCGCATCGCTGAGACCGAGCGCCGTAAACGCCGTGTCCATCTTCGGAATGTCCACCGGGATTGCCGGTTTGATGTCCGCCGTCCGCGGATGATCGAACGTCTTGTCGATCATCGGGCGCTCGCGCTCACCGCGCGGGCCACCGCGACCGCCACCAGCGCCGCCCGAACGGGAATGCAAACCGCGGCCCCCGCCCCCGCTGTGGGAACTGGAGGCACCGCGCCCCTCGCTGCCCCGCGGGCCGCGATCATCGCGACGTTCGCGGGGATCGCGCGGCTGGTGCTCGCGGCGCGGCTCGCGCGTATCACGCGGATCGTGCGGCTGGCTGTGGGCCTTCGCCCCGCCGGGCGCACGGGGCGCGTGGTCGGAGCCGCGCCCGCGATCCGACCGGCCGCGGCCGGAATGAGAATCGCCCTGGGTTTTGGCGGGAGAACTGGAAGCGGGTTTGGCGGCCGGCGTCGCCGGTTTCGCTGCACGCGAGGGCGCGAGTTTGTCGCGCAACTTCGCAAAGATTTTCTTCAACATGACAATGGAGCCCGCGAGCGTCAGCGAAACGCAGGGCTTTGCAACCTTCATATGCCACGGACCCGAAGGCCGACGACCAAGCCACCGGACGGGAACCGCGAAATAGACCAAAACGATCCCGAGCGACCACTACCCCTTCCTTGGTTTGACGTCCACTCACCCGCTCGTGCTCAATCGGGTTGGGGGGCAAACCACCGGCCGGTTTTTCTTTTCGTGTGTTTCGTGTCTTTCGTGGTGCCTACTCCCCACGTCGCTTTTTCCCGCCAACATGCCCGCCTCGCTCCAACTCACTTCCATCCAGCTTCGCGTGCCCGACTTGCTCCGCAGCATAGAGTTCTACCGCGGGCAACTCGGTTTCGTGGTCGTCGGGCAATCGGCCGATACCGTGGATCTCGCGCCTGCCGCCGGCGCTGCGCCCATCATAAAATTGACGGGTGACCGCACCGCGCCAGCCGCGCCGCGCGATGCCGCGGGGCTCTTTCACGCCGCACTCTTGTTCCCGAGCCAGGCCGACCTCGGCGCCTGGCTGCGCCAAGCCGTCGAACGCGAGGTGGGATTCGACGGCTTCTCCGATCACGGGGTGAGCGAGGCCATCTACCTGACCGATCCTGACGGCAACGGGCTGGAGTTCTACACCGACCGGCCGCGCGAGGTCTGGCCCTACGCGGCCAATGGCGAACTCGCCATGATCACCCAACCGCTCGACGCCCCCGCCCTGCTCGCGGCGGGCGGGCCACCCAAGAAATTTCCCCTGATGGGTGCTCGCTGGGGCCATTTGCACCTGCGCGCCATCGACCTGCCGCGCAGCGAGGCATTCTACCACGAGGCGCTTGGGGCCGTGGTCACGCAACGTTCCTATCCCGGGGCGCGCTTCATGGCGGCCGACGGCTATCACCATCACGTCGCGCTCAACACCTGGTCCGGTTCACGCCGCCCTCAACCGAGCGACGCCCTGGGTCTCATCGCAGCGACCTTTGGCCGGGCCGGGCTCGCCGAATCCCGCAGCCTCCTCGCCCCCGAGGGCTACACGCTCACGGTGGAACCACTGCACTGAACTCCGGCCGCGACAGGAAAGTCGCTTCAGAGATTCGCGCTGATCTTCGTGTAGGTGGCGACAGCGAGCGCTTCGTCGCCAAACGCCCCGACCCGAATCCTCATCCTTGTCGTGCTGTCGGCGTCACGCTCCAGCCGAATCTCGATTTTTTTGTCCGCGGCGTTCCGCGCCACGACGATGGCGAGCAGAAAATCCTTCCGTTCGCTCACCTGGGAAAACTCCAGCTGCGTCACCGCGCGGTGGGTGGCGCGGAGTGCGCTCTCCAGGGGCACGCTCAAAGTCGCATCCAAATCACCGCGCACATAAGCCAGCGGGGAACTCGCGCCATTCGTCGCGCAGCCGGATGCGCCCAGAGCCGCCAGCAACGCCACCAGTCCCAAGATAAATCCCGGCCGGCGCAGTGTTGATTTCGAGTTCATGATTTCGCGACGGCTCCGAGATACGCCCACGCGGCGCGCCACGAAAGCCACCGGCTTCAATAATCGCGTAAATCTCCCGGCGCAGCACCCGCCCGCACCCGCATGAAAACGCCTTCGCGCTTGGCTTGCACCGTGCCGGCCGCAATCTCCCGGTTTCAATTTGCGCGCATGAACGACGACATCCTCTGGCTCGCCCGCCTCGGCCTCGATCAGGGATTGTTGACCCGGCCGCAATGCTTGGCGGTGCGCCAAAAACTTGGCGCGGGCGCCGATCTGATGGCCTTCGCGCAGGAACTGATCGATGGCGGGATCGTCGAGGATGTTGAAAAATTGGAGCTCATTGCCGGCCAGGCCGTGGCCAAAGCCAAAGGTGGCCCGCCACCCAACGATCCCTTCGCCCCCGTCGCAACGCCGGTCTCGGCGGCACCCGCGAGTGTCGCCGCCTCCACCGCGAATGCACCCGAACCGGCTGTCACCGGCACGGCGAGCATTGCTTTCGAAACCGTCGCCAAGATGGACACCCCCGCGCTCGCGCAGGCGATGCGCACGCTCCTGAAATCCACGGCCACCCAGGGCGCGAGCGATCTGCACCTCTCGACCGGTGCGCGACCTTTCATCCGCAAGCAGCGCACCCTCTCCTATCTTTCCGCCCATGTGCTCACGGCCGAGGATGCGTTGCGGCTCAACACCGCGCTGCTCGCCGAGAGCCAGAAAAAGGTTTTCCTCGAACGCAAAGACTTCGACTACGCTTTGGCCGTGAGCGCGGCGGACCGCTACCGCGTGAACCTGATGTTTCACAAGAACGGCGCGGCCGGCTCCTACCGCATGGTGCCCGCCGAGACGCGCACGCTCGATCAGCTCGGCTACACCAAGCACCTCGAGACGCTGAAGAAGATGATGTCCTACCATAACGGACTCATCCTCATCACCGGCCCGGTCGGCTCCGGCAAGACCACCACGCTCGCCTCAATGGTCGCCTATCTCAACGCGACGCGCACCGACCACATCATCACCGTCGAGGATCCCATCGAGGTCGTGCAGCCGGCGAAGGGCTGCAACGTCACCCAGCGCGAAGTCGGCCCCCACACCCGCACGTTTGCCACCGCGCTGAAGGGCGCGCTCCGCGAGGACCCCGACGTAATCGTCATCGGCGAGCTCCGCGATCTCGAGACGATCGAGATGGCGATCAGCGCATCGGAGACAGGTCACCTCGTCATCGGCACGATGCACACGAGCGACGCCGCGACGACGCTCAACCGGCTGCTCGACGTCTTTCCCCCCGCGCAGCAGACGCAGATTCGGAGCAGCGTGGCCGAGAGCCTGCGGGGCATCGTCTGCCAGCGCCTTTTGCCCGGCACCGATGGCCATCTCACGCTCGCCTGCGAAATTCTCGTCAGTAACACCGCGATTCAAAATCTCATCCGCGAGGGCAAGTCCGCGGGCCTCCGCAACACGATGGAGACCGGGCTCAAGGAGGGAATGTGCCTCATGGACAACGTGGTCTTCGGCCTGTGGCAGGAGCGGAAAATCTCCGCCGACACTGCGCGCGCCCAAATCACGAACCGCGTGCTGAAAGCCAAAATCGTCTGATGCCCACCGCCCAAGAGGAATTCGCGCTGCTCCACGCCGCGTATCGGAAAGCGCTCTTCAAGATTATCAGCCACGCCGTGTTCTTCGTCCTGTGCTGCACCATTGCCGTGATCGCCCGGAAGATGCTCAAGATGCCGCCGTCTCTCCTCACCGTCGTGTTCGCCGTGGCCCTCATCCTTTTCGGCGGTGATCTCTTCCGCTTCCTCCGGAACCGCCGCCGCCTGCAACTCTGGCTCGAAGCGCAAAAACAATCCTGATCCGCCATGGCCGCTCTCGATCAATTTCTCCGCACGATGCTCGAACAGGGCGGTTCCGATCTGCACCTCACCGTCGGCCTGCCGCCGAAGGCGCGCATCTCCGGCTCGCTCCAGCCCATCGGCGACCGCCTGATCGACGCGCCAACGATGGAAACGCTGCTCAAGGAAATCTGCCCCGCCAAACGCTGGGCGGATTTTCTCGACCGCAAGGATCTCGATCTCGCCTACGAAATCCCCGGCGTGGCGCGCTTTCGTGGTAATTTTCTCTACAATCACTGGGGCCAGGCCGCGGTCTTCCGCCAGATTCCCGCGAAGATTCTGTCCTTCGAGGATCTCAAGCTGCCGGAAGCGCTGAAGAAACTCTGCCACTTGGAGCAGGGTCTCGTCGTCGTCACGGGCCCGACCGGGAGCGGCAAGTCCACCACGCTCGCGGCGATGATCGACTACATCAATTCGAACTTCGCGAAGCACATCATCACGATCGAGGATCCTATTGAGTTTGTGCATCCGGTGAAGAAGTCGGTGATCGTCCACCGCGAGGTCGGCGAGCACACGGCGTCGTTTGCCGCCGCCCTAAAGGGCGCGATGCGCCACGACCCCGACATCCTCCTGCTCGGCGAAATGCGCGAGATGGAAACCATCAAACTCGCGCTCGGGTGCGCCTCGATGGGCATGCTCGTCTTCGGCACGCTGCACACCAACAACGCCGCGAAGACCGTCGACCGCATCATCAACACGTTTCCCGCCGACGAGCAGAATCAGGTGCGGGTGATGCTCTCGAGCTGCCTCGCCGGCGTCGTCGCCCAGCTCCTCTGTAAACGCATCCCGAAGGGCCGCTGCGCCGTCCACGAAATCCTCCTCAACCACGAGGCGCTGCCCAACACGATTCGCAGCGGCCAGATCGCGAACATCAAATCGATTATCGAGAGCGGTGGCGCCGACGGCATGATCACCATGGACAACAGTCTCATGGCCCGCGTGAAGGATGGCACCATCGAGGCCAAGGAAGCCTACATGAAAGCCGCGGTGAAGGCCACGTTCGCCCCGCTCCTCCAACCCGGCGATCTCGACGGCGGGCATTGAGCCGGACTCATGCAGTTGCAGGTTGAAAGGTGAAAGTTGAAAGACCCGGAGGCAGACCCAACCACCGGCGATTGGGCTCGAATTCAATTACGCACCAATCGGTGGAAACCTGCCCGCCCACTAGCCCGACTTCCGCAATTGGAGGGTTTGAGCTGGGCAAGTTGTTGATTGCTCGCGTGGGCCCACCAAAGGTCGCCACTACAACGCCTGCGGGACCCTGATACGTGGAGGTGGTTGCGGCGGAAGCGTCAGGTTGAGGT
>JANNEY010000195.1:0-2623 GCA_031379235.1 Opitutaceae bacterium
CCCACGTCCTGACCATAGATGTAAACGCGCGGATCGTCCGCCAAGGCTTTGGCTTGGGCGGCGCGGATGGCTTCGAGGTAGGTGATCATGCGGGCGAAAAACCTTCGCTGAGATGCCGCGAGGCGAGGGCGCACCAGTCTTCGGTGTTCGGATCAGGCAGCGCCTCGCGCAGCGTGGTGGTTACGGCTTCCTCGATCTGGCGCTGGGCATCCTCGTGCATCTCGCGCAGCGCGTCGGCGTCGGCCCAGCCGGTGGCGAGCAGGCGTGCCTCGGCGAGCTTGAGGCAATCGGCGCCGAGGGGCGATGCGCGCAGCTTGGGATCGACGTAACTGGCGTCGTCGTGTTCGCCGTGGCCGACGAGGCGCAGGAGCGAAGCGACGACGAGCTGCGGCCCGCCGCCGGCGCGGGCCGCGGCGACGGCTTGATCGAGGACGCGGAGGCAGGCTTCGAGGTCCGTGCCATCGACGCTGTGGCCGGCGACACCGTAGCCGATGGCTTTGTCCACGAGGTCTTCGCAGACGAACTGGCGCGAGGTGGGCGTGGAGTAGGCGTACTGATTATTGGCCACCACGAGGACGAGCGGGAGCTTCTCGACCGCGGCGAGGTTGAGCCCTTCGTGAAACGCGCCGGTCGAAGTCGCGCCATCGCCGAGGCTGGTCGCGCCCACCGTGCCGTGAACGCCGCGGAAACGCCGGGCGAGGAGCGCGCCGGCGACGACCGGGAGCATTGCGCCGAGATGGCTGATCATCGCGAAATGGCCCTCGCGCGGCCGGCCGCGGTGGACGTTGCCATCGCGCCCGCGCATCGGCCCGAGGCGCGAACCCATGTAGGTGCGGGTGCAGTCGAGCAGCGATTCGCCGAAGGCCAGCCGCCCCGCCTGGTCGCGGATGAGCGGGGCGAAGATGTCGCCCTTGCGCAGCGCCATGCCGGTCGCGGTGCTCAGGGCTTCCTGTCCCTTGCCGAGAAAGACGCCGCCGGTGATTTTGCCGCCGCGATAGAGGCTGGCGATCTTCTCCTCCGTGACGCGTGCCAGCAGCATCCAGCGAAAGGCGGCCAGGAATCTGGCTGGAATGTCGGATGCTTCGGCGCTGGCGGGTGGGGCCGCAGTGGCTTGAACCATGCGCTGGAGCTTAGGGGGAGCGCCGAGAGGGGCGCAACGGTTTCTTCGCTGCGGTCAAGCTTTTGCCAGCTTGCTGTAACGGTCGCTGACGAAGTCCCAATTGATCACATTCTGGCAGGCCTTGAGATAATCGGGGCGCCGGTTCTGATACTTGAGGTAGTAGGCGTGTTCCCACACGTCGATGCCGAGCAGCGGCACGCCGCCGGTGGAGAGCGGGCTGTCCTGGTTCGGGGACGATTCGATGACGAGCTTCTTTTCTTTCCACACCAGCCACGCCCAGCCGCTGCCAAAAACTTTCGTCCCGGCCGTGGCGAGGGCCTCCTGGAATTTGTCGAAGCTGCCAAAGGCCTTGTTGATGGCCTTGGCGAGTTCGCCGACGGGTTGGCCGTTCTCGTTCTTTTTCAACGTCTGCCAAAAGAGCGCGTGATTCGCGTGGCCACCGCCGTGGTTGCGGATGTCGTTGCGCACGGTCTCTGGGACGACACTCAGATTGGTCAGGATTTCCTCGATGGATTTGTTTTCGAGGCCCGGCGCTCCGGCGAGGGCCACGTTGAGCCTGGCCACATAAGCCGCGTGGTGCTTGTCGTGGTGAATCTTCATCGTCTCCGCGTCGATGAAAGGCTCCAGCGCGTCGTAGTCGTAGCCGAGCGGCGGGAGCTTGAAGACGCCCTCGGTGGACGGTGCGGCGGGCGTCTGGGCGGAGGTGAGATTCGACGATAGGGCGAAGGCGCCGGTGGTCAGGGCGATATTTTTGAGGGCGGCGCGACGGCTAATCATGGTGTGGAGTGTTTGGTTAAGGGTTCGTTAGAGCGGCTTCAAGAGGATGTCTTTGAATTCGACGAGCATGGGCGGCCCGACATGGATCTGGAGAGCAAGAAGGCCTTCCAGGCTGCGTCCTTTGGGGTCGTTGTCGAGCACGTCCACGACTTGCACGCCATTCAGGAAGTGCTGGAGATGGTTGCCGCGGGCGACGATGCGGTAGTCGTTCCAGTCCTTTGGTTTGTAGTAACCTTTGGCGATCAGTTCTTTCTTCTCCGCGAGCTGACCGGTGACTTTCGGCTTCTGCGAAGCGTCGATCTCCACCTTCTCGCCGACGAGCGCGAGCCGCTTGCGGCCCTTTTCATGATAGAGAAATCCCGACTTGCCCGGCGCGTTATCGACCTCCGCCTGGTAGCCGGAGACGACATGCTTGCCGAGATCCTGACTGCGATATTGCACGCCCGAGTTGCCATTGCGGATGCGCACCTTAAGTTTCAACTCGAAGTCCCGGAGCACGCCGCCGCGCCAGATGAGGAAGGTATTGCCGATCGCCATGCGCTCCAGCGTGGTCTCGCCGCGGATGACCCCATCGCTCACTGACCAAAAACGCACGTCGCCATCCCAGTCGGTGAGATCGCGCCCGTTGAAGATCGGTTGGAAATCCGCGCCCGCGCCGTGGGCGCTGCCGAGCAATAGGAACGCTGCGCCGAGGACGAGGCAAACGCGGGTGAGCGGGAAGCGATG
>JANNEY010000196.1:0-10518 GCA_031379235.1 Opitutaceae bacterium
CGGCCGGCTGATGCTCGAAGTGCGACCGCGATGGCCTTGGGGCCGGCGGGTCTCAGAGGGAGTCGAAAAAGCCAGATAGGGCGTCTGTCTTGCAGACGCCGGGCACGGGTTTCGCCTGCGGGAGAAGGCGTCTGCAAGACAGACGCCCTACGCAGACAGACCCTTTTTCAACGCCCGCTCAGACTTTCGGACCACCCTGCGCCAGGTTGCGCGCGCGAAGGCGCAGGCCATTGAGGCGGATGAAGCCGGTGGCGTCAGTCTGGTTATACCAGCTCTTCACGCCTTCCATCGACGCGATGTTCATGTCGTAGAGCGAGTATTTCGACTTCCGGCCGCACGTGATGATGTTGCCCTTGTAGAGCTTCAGCCGGACCGTGCCCGTCACGTAGCGCTGGCTCTCGTCGACGAGCGCCTGCAGCGCCTCGCGTTCGGGGGCGAACCAGAACCCGTAGTAAACGAGCTCGGCGTATTTCGGGATCAACGAGTCGCGCAGATGCATCACTTCACGATCCATCGTGAGCGACTCCACCTGACGGTGACCCTGCATGAGGATCGTGCCGCCAGGCGTCTCGTAGACGCCACGTGACTTCATGCCGACGAAGCGATTCTCGACGAGATCGACACGGCCGATGCCATGCTTACCGCCGAGTTTGTTCAGCACTTTCAACACGCCTGCCGGCGAGAGTTTTTTGCCGTTCACAGCCGTGCAGTTGCCCTGCACGAAATCGAGTTCGACGTATTCCGCCTTGTTCGGTGCATCCTCGGGCGAGACCGAGAGTTTAAACATCCCCTTGTTCGCCTTCGTCGTCGGATCGAACCACGGATCCTCAAGGATGCCGGCTTCGTAGGAAATGTGCAGGAGGTTTCGATCCATCGAGTAGGGCTTCTTGAGCGAGGCCTCGACGGGAATCTTGTGCTCAGCGCAATACGCGATCATCTCGGCGCGGCCGGGAAACTCATCGCGAAACGTCTCGATTTTCCACGGGGCGAGAATGGTGAGCCGCGGGTCGAGCGCCATGTAGGTGAGTTCGAAGCGGCACTGGTCGTTGCCCTTGCCCGTCGCGCCGTGCGCGACGGTGTCGGCTTTTTCCTTCTGCGCGATCTCGACCTGCGCCTTGGCGATGAGCGGCCGGGCGATCGAGGTGCCAAGGTAATACTGGCCCTCGTAGATCGCATTGGCCCGAATCATCGGGTAAATGAAATCCCGCGCAAACTCCTCGGTGAGGTCGAGCGTATAGTGCTTCGAGGCGCCGGTGGCGCGCGCCTTTTGGGGCAGGCCCTTCAGCTCTTCCTCCTGGCCGATATCGGCGGCGAAGGTGACGATTTCGGCGTCGTAGGTTTCACGGAGCCACTTGACGATGACGGACGTGTCGAGGCCGCCCGAGTATGCGAGGACGATTTTCATGGAGAAGGGCGAAGTGTTGGGACTCCGCCTCGCACCGCGCAAAAGAAAAACGTTCCGCGATTCTAGGCCGCGGAATTGCGGAGTCGGTCCGTAGGGCTACGAATTGTGAAGTTAACGGGCTCTTTACTCCGCCAAGTTTGCCCGTATCGCTCCGCGCCCCGATACTAGGTCGGTCAGCGAATATTATTCATTCATCATCATGTCGGGGCTTTTCCATGTATTCCTTCCAAACCAGTGCGCCACGGCGGCGTGCGGCCGGCTTCACGCTCGTCGAGATTATGGTCGTAGTCGTGATTATCGGTTTGCTTGCCGTCCTCGGGCTGCCGGCCTTTAGCAAATCCCGTCAGTCCTCACAGAACAACCGTTTCATCTCTGACCTGCGCGTCTTTGCGCAGGCCTTCGAAAACTATTCACTGATGAACGGAGCGTGGCCGCCCAACGCCGGCAGCGGCGCGCCCCCTCCTGGCATGGCCGGAGAGATTCGGCAGGCCAACTGGTCTGTCGCCAACTCCGTCGGCGGCGTGTGGAACTGGGACAACAATTTCAACGGCATCATCGCCGGCATCTCCTCCACCGGCGTCACCGCTTCCGACCTCCAGATGATCATGATCGACCGGCGCATCGACGACGGGGACCTCACGACCGGCCTGTTTCGGAAAATCAACGGGCGCTTTACCTACATCCTAGAGGAATAATAAAGGACGTTGGCGCGCACCCTAGCGCCCCTTCGCCGCCAGCGCGGCCAAGATCGCCTTCTGCATGTGCAGGCGGTTCTCGGCTTGATCAAAAATGATGGAGCGCGGGTTGGAGAGGACATCGGACATGACTTCCTCACCCTCGTGCGCGGGCAGGCAGTGCATGAACAACGCATCGCGTTTCGCTGCGGCGAAGACTTTGCCCGTGACGGCGTAGGGCGACATGAGGTGGATTCGTTTCTTGGTCTCATCCTCCTTGCCCATACTCACCCAGACATCGGTGTAGACGACATCCGCATCCCGCACGGCCACGAACGGATCCGTCGTGAACTCGTAGCTCGTCTTCGGATCATAGCCTTCCTTTGTCAGCGCCGCATCGAACGCCGGCGAGGGGGCAAAACCCTTCGGGCCCGCCAGCGAAATCTTCATGCCGAAAAGCGCCGCCCCAAGGATCCACGAGTTGGCCATGTTACATGCCGTATCGCCGAGAAATGCGATCTTCCGGCCACGCAACGACTCGACGAGTGCCTTTCCCGTCGCGCCTTTCGCCCAGCGCTCCGCCATCGTGAAGGCGTCGGTGTAGATCTGACAGGGATGGAGAAAATCCGTGAGCGCATTGATCACCGGCACACTGCCCGCTGTCGCGAGCCGCTCGACATCACTGTGGTCGAAGGTCCGCACGATCAGCCCGTGCACGAAGCGCGAGAGCACCCGGGCGCTGTCCTCGATCGTCTCGCCCCGGCCAAGCTGGATGTCGTTGCGGTTGAGAAAAAGTGGATTCCCCCCGAGTTCGTGGATGCCGACCTCAAAGGAAACGCGCGTGCGCGTGGACGACTTGGAAAAAATCATCGCCCACGTCTGGCCCGCTAGCGGCTTCGGCGCCGAACGCTTCCCGCGCGAGCGCTTCAGCTCGCGCGCCGACGCAAACAACTTCGGTAACTCCGAGCGCGCGAAGTCGGTTTCTTTGAGGAAGTGCTTCATGGGAAGCGAAGGGATGTAAGCGGCAGTGGCACGGCGGACGAGGGAAAAGTTCCAAGGGAACTCACCCGATCGCCGCTAGCGTCGCGTGGAAAATTTCCACGCTCTTCGCCAGTTCGGCCGCAGAGGCATTAAGCGGCGGGAGGAGGCGGACGACATTGCCGCCGGCACTGGGCGCGAGGAGACCGCGCGCACGGAGCGCCGCGAGATACGGCGCGGGATCACCCGCCATCTGCACACCGACGAGGTAGCCAAGACCGCGCATACCACTGACGTGTTTCGGAAAATCCACCGCGAGCTGGTGCAGGGCCGCGTGCCACGGACCGCTTTGGATCCGCACTCTTTCCAGCAGCTTATCGCGCTCGATCACATCGAGGACGGCGAGCGCCGCGGCGCATGCGAGTGGCGTGCCGCCGAAAGTCGTCCCGTGGTTGCCCGGATGAAACAGCTCCGCGTGCTCTTCCCGCACCCACATCGCGCCAATGGGGAAACCACCGCCGAGCCCCTTCGCCATCCCGATCGCGTCGGGGGTCACGCCGGCGTATTCGAACGAATAAAATTTCCCCGTGCGCCCGATCCCGCACTGCACTTCATCCAACAGGAGGAGCAGGTTGTGCTTGTCGCACAATGCGCGCAGCCCGCGCAAAAACTCCGGCGTGCAGGGGTTGATGCCACTCTCGCCCTGAATCGTCTCGAGGAAAATCGCGGCCGTATCGGCATCAATCAACGTGGCAAACGATTCCAGGTTGTTGAGCTCGCCAAAGGAAAAACCGGCGACCATCGGCTTGAACCCCTTCTGAATTTTTTCCTGTGGCGTCGCACTCATGCCGCCGAAGGTGCGGCCGTGAAAGGCGTTTTTGGCACAGATGATCTTGTAGCACTTCCCGTCTTCGCCAGCGGCCTTTTTCACACCGTGCAGACGCGCCAGCTTGATCAGAGCCTCGTTAGCTTCGGCTCCGCTGTTGCAAAAAAACACGCGGCCCGGCCCCGCGTAGCCCACCAGACGACGCGCCAGCTCACCTTGCTGCGGATTGCGAAAGAGATTGCTGACGTGAATCAGCTCCGCGGCTTGGCGCTGCACCGCTGCGACCCAGTGCGGGTGGCAGTGGCCGAGCGCGCTCACGGCGATGCCCGAGGTGAAGTCGAGGTAGGCGTTGCCGGCATCATCCCACACCTGCGCTCCGCGGCCGCGCACGAGCGTCAACGGGGCGCGCGCGTAGTTTTTCAAAACGTGCGCGTCGTAGAGCTCGGCGGTGCTGGTGCGGACGATCGAAGGCGAAGTCATGTTCTTGAAACCACGAATGGACACGAATTCACACGAATGAAATCACAACCGATGAACACTTCGGCTGTTTTTTCAGCTATTGGTGTTCATTCGTGTCCATTCGCGGTTCTCAGCCGTGCACAATCTCGGTGCCGATGCCCTTGTCGGTGAAAATCTCGAGCAGCAACGAGTGCGGCAGTCGACCGTCGATGAAGTGCACGCGCTGCACGCCTTCCTCCAACGCCCGGATGGCGCTCTGGACTTTCGGGCGCATGCCCTTGTCGATCACGCCCTTCTTCTTGAGGTCGTCGACCTGCGAAATTTTTAGCGTCGAGATGAGCGTGTCGGGATTTTTCGGATCGGCGAGGAGCCCGGGGACGTCGCTCATATAAACGAGGCGCCGGGCGCGCAGCGCACTCGCGACCCGGCCCGCGACGAGATCGGCGTTCACATTGTAGGGCTTGCCGTCGTAGCCTTCGGCCACCGGGGAAATAATGGGGATGAAGCCCTCGCCGATTTCCTTCTTGATCAGCTTCACTTTCACCTCGGTCACATCGCCTACATAGCCGAGATCGATCTTATTGCCGTCGTCATCCTCCGTGAGTTTCTGGCAGACGAGCACCGTGTCGCCGGGCAGACCCTTGGGTTTGCCCTTCGCGGAAGCCACGGCGTCACAGACCTCCTTGTTGACGATTTCATCGAGAGTTTTTTTCACGACATTGATGGTCGCCTCGTCGGTCACGCGGAGGCCGTTGACGAAAGTCGCCTTCAAGCCGGATGACTCCATCGCCTTGGTGATCGCCTTGCCGCCACCGTGGACGACGACGACGTTGATGCCGACGGCGGCGAGAAACGCGATATCGGTGGCGACGCGGATGCGCGCCACCGGATCGGGATCATCCATGAAGCTGCCGCCATATTTCATGACGAAGGTGGAGCCCCGGAAATCTTGGATGTAGGGCAACGCCTCAAGGAGGACCTTCGCCTTGGCGGTGACTTCAGCGACGTTCATCGGCATTCAAGGCGCGGCACAAGGCGGCGGGTAGAGGGAGAAAAGAGCGCACACGTTTTACGAAGAGAAGAACGACTAAGGCACACGCGGCGCGCATTTCCATAAAAATTTTCACTGCGGCAAAAAAGTTATCGCCGCCTCCGCCGCCAGGCGCGGGCCTCCGGATGAAAAAATCTTCTTCACTCCGCCGCTTCGCATGCCCACTTCTCTCGCGTGCCCAGCACCAGTCTCGTCTTCGAAAATCGCGCCGCGCATCGCGCGTGGCTTGCCGCCAACTCCGCCCTGCCCGCCGGCTTTCGCATCGGCGGCACGCGCTTCGACTTCATGCCGCGCGAGGCACCCAAGCCCGCGAAGATGACGCTCACGCTCCTCGCACTCGACCAGCCGACGACGGCGTTTGCGGCGATGTTCACCCGGAATGCGTTTCCCGGCGCGCCCGTGATCGTCGGGCGCAAACGACTCGGCGAGCCCACGCTCGGTGCCGTGGTCATCAATAACAAGATTTCCAACGTCTGCGCGCCCGGTGGAGTCGAGGCCTCAGAACAAATCTGCAGCGCCGCGGCCAAGCTGCTCGGATTTTCCCCGACTCAAATCCTGCCCTGTTCGACCGGCGTGATCGGTTGGACGCTCCCGGTTGAGGCGATCGTCGGCGCGCTGCCCCAGGCCGTCGGCACGCTCGCCGGCCAGTCGATTTTGCCGGCGGCCGAGGGTATCGTGACGACGGATCTTTATCCCAAGGTGCGCCGCGCTACGGTCGGGGCGGGCAGCATTGTCGGCATCGCAAAAGGCGCGGGCATGATCGAGCCCAACATGGCGACGATGCTGGTTTACATTCTCACTGACATCGCCGTGCCGCGCGCCGAACTCCGGCCGATGCTCGCACGCGCCGTCGACGCGAGCTTCAACGCCATCAGCGTCGACAGCGACACGAGCACGTCGGACACCGTCGTCGCGCTTTCGTCGGGCAAAGTGCCGTTCAACGATTGGGGCACTTTCGAACGCGGGCTGCATCAGGTCTGCCGCGATCTCGCGGAGGATGTCGTGCGCAATGGCGAAGGCGTGCGCCATGTGATCCGCGTGACGGTGAAAAACGCCGCGAGCCTCGGTCTCGCCCGCGCGCTCGGCAAGGCCATCGTCAACGGCCCGCTCTTCAAGTGCGCCGTCGCTGGAAACGATCCCAACGTAGGCCGCCTCATTCAGGCGATCGGCAAATACGTGGGCGCGCACGCGCCGGGCACGAATTTATCGAAGCTCACCGCGCGCATGGGCGGTGTGGAGATTTTTGCCAACGGCGTATTCCAGCTTGATCCCACGAAAGAGGCCGCGCTTGTCGCGCACCTCAAGGGCGCGGAACTCTATCAGAGCAAGCCGAGCGCCGACGGCGTGTTTGCCGCACCCGTGGACTTCCCGCCGCATGAGCGCGCCGTCGAACTCGAGATCGATCTCGGCAACGGTGCCGCATCCGCGATGGTCCTCGGCGGCGACCTTACGCACGAATACGTGAGCGAGAACGCGGACTACCGCAGCTGACAGGCCCGCTACCGGTCCGCGATGTCGCCGGCGTCGATCCCGGCTCCGACGGAACGGGAAGCCCTTACACGACCGAGCACGGGCAGGGCGGGTCTGTGACCCGCCCTCGTTTTGCCCCTTTGTCGAGCGACCGCCCCGCCCTGCTTCAAACGAGCCCCGCCGTCTCGTCGAAGCCGCACCAGAGGTTCATGATTTGCACCGCCTGGCCGCTGGCGCCCTTCACCAAGTTATCCTCCGCGGCGGTGATCACAAAATTACCGGTGCGCGGATCGTGGACGGCGGACATGTCCACGCGATTGGTGCCGACCACGTGCGCGGTGTCGGGCGTCTCGCCCGAGGGCAAGATTTGGACAAACGGCCGGGCGGCATACGCGCTGCGCCAGGCCGCGTAGAGCGAGTCGATCGTCGCACCGGCGGTCGCCGGCACGGTGATCGTCGTCGCGATGCCACGGCGCATCGGGGCGAGGTGCGGGTTGAACTGGATGATGGTCTTCGCACCGGTGTGCAGGGCAAGCTGCTCCTCGACTTCGGCGAGGTGGCGATGCTTCACGAGCCCGTAGGCCTTAATGCTCTCGGCGCGCTCGACGAAGAGATACATCTCCTCCGCCTTCTTGCCCGCGCCGCTGACCCCGCTGTAGGAATTCACGACGATGTGCTCGCGCGTGATCACGCCGGCCTTCAGCAAGGGCACCAACGGCACGAGGATGCTCGTCGGGTAGCAGCCAGGCGCGGCGATAAGCTTCGCCTCCGTTTTCCAGGCGGGCGACGTCAGCTCGGGCAACACGAAGCGCGCGCTGGCCAGCAGTTCGGGCGCATGGTGCTCCCCATAGTATTTCTGGTAGATCGCGAGATCGGCGATGCGGAAGTCGGCGCTGAGATCGATCACGCGTTTGCCGGCGGCAACGAGAGCCTTGGCATAGGTCGCCGCCGCCCCGTGCGGGAGCGCGAGGAAAAACAGATCGATGTCACTCGCGGCCAGTGCGGCTGGATCGGAGTCGGTGAACGTCAAACCGTGATCAGCCCCACGCACGGAGGGAATCACGGTGGCGAGCGGCTTGCCGGCTTGGCTGCGCGAGGTGACTGCCGCGAGCGTGACGCGCGGATGGCGAAGCAGCAGCTTGACGAGAACTTCGCCCGAATAGCCCGAGGCGCCGACAATGCCAACTTTCATAGCGGATCACCTTCGCCCACCGCCGCGTGGTTATCCAGTTCGTTTTTTTGCGGGCGCGACACAGCGGCGTCGAAAATCAACCCGCCTGTGTCGGACCCACAAAAAAGCCCGCACCGGGAAGGTGCGGGCTGGAACCTGAAAGGAGATGCGAGGCAGAATCCGCAATACCCAACCGCTTCAGAATGAGAAAGCGTAGCTGACCGTCACGACGCCGCGGCCCACGGCCCCGGTGTTCACAGCTTTCGGCGCGCGCCCCTGCTTCAAGAAGTTGTTACGACCCTCGGTGTAGGCCCAGCCGACGGAAAGCTTCTGGTCCTTGGCGATCTGGAAGGGCAGCGTGATGCCGGCCACCCAGTAGTCGCCCCAATTTTTTGTGGAGGGCGAGCTGTTCTCCAACGCCTCGTCGGCCTTGAATGTGCCATAGGAGCCGAGAAACGCGATTTCGGTGCCGACCTCCTTCAAAGGAATCGAGTAGGCGACGTTCAGCTCCCACAACGTCTGTTCAAGCACAACATCCCGATAGATCTTCGGCGTGAACTTGATCCCCTCGACCGTGTAGTTGAGCGCGAGGCTGGGCTCAAACGTGGTCTTATAGAAACCGTTCTTTTTCTCCGCGTCCGGGTAGTGATAGAGGATGAATCCGGGCTGAAGCGTGAGATCTTTGGCGAGCTCAAACGTGTAGGAACCATAGGGATCGATCTCGGGATCGGACTGGCCGGGGACTTTGCTCTTCACCGGGAAACTATTCCAGAGACCGAGGGTGAGCGGGCCGGCCGCATACTCGATGGTCGGTTGAAAGGACAGGCCGCCAAGGCGGACCCCGCGGAGCATGTATTGAGAGACGAAGGCCGGCGTGAGCGTCCACGACGAGCTCGGTGCGGCCGGAGCCACCGCGGGCGCCTGTGCCGACATCGTGTTCAGGCCACCGGTGAAACAGGCAGCGAGGGAGACTAGGAGGAGTTTAGTTTTCATAGGTAGGTTTGGTTGGGCGAAATCTAGCATGAGAGAAATCACTGCTACCCATGTGCAGATTTCAGGCCAAATCCGACGCTTCAATGTCATAGCGGCATGGTTCGGCAGAAATGCTGCTAAAGGTTGAGACCTGATCGGGTTCGCACCGATCCCGTTCCACCAACCCTCAACCATAGCCAATGAACCTACGTCAAACACTCGCAGCCAGCCTGACGCTCGCCGCTTCCCTCCCTGCTTTCGCCGATATAATAAAGGTGAACGATAACCTCATGATCAACGGCTACGTCGCCGGTGCCTATGAATACCAGAAGTTCAAGGGCTTCCCTGCGACTGACTCCGTCTTCGACGGCACGAAAGATACGCCGAGCGCGGACGCTGTCCTCACGGCGTTCAATTTCACGTTCAAGCCGGTAACGAGCACCGTGAGTCTCTACTACGTGCCGAATCTCAAGACGAACGAACTCAGCCTGCTGGATGTCTACGCGACCTACGATCTCGGTGGCGGTTCTTCGATCACGGCCGGAAAGTTCCTGAGCTACATGGGCTACGAGGCGTTTCATACTGGCAGCATGAGCCAGATCACCTACTCGCCCGTCACGGTTGGGACCCTGGGCGCCATCGCTGCCTACCACTCGGGCGTGCGTTTCGACTACGGTGACAAGGAAGTCAGCTATGGTTTTGCCGTGGTCGATTCCGAGTTTTCCCCGAACGGCTTCGCCAAGGGCGACGGCGAGTTCATCCACAATGCCGGCTTCGAGGCCTTTGTGAAATACACGGGCGTCAAAGACCTCACCCTCTGGGCTGGTCTCGGCTATGACACCAAGGGTGGCTTTCAACCGCACAACGTCACCGTCCTCGATTTCTGGGCCGAATACGCCCTCAGCAAGGAAGTCACCGTCGCCGGCGAATTTCTGCACAAGGACGGCGGCGACTTTTCCAAGGGCAACACTTGGCTCGCCTACCTGAATTACGCCATCGACGCCAAGTTCTCGACCGTCTTCCGCATCGGCGGTGAAAGCCTTTCCGGCAAAACCAAGACCGTAGGGCGCAATGTCACCCAATACACCATCTGCCCGGCGGTGAAACTCAGCGACCACCTCACGGTGCGTGCCGAACTCTCGCTCTACGACTACAAGGGCAAGGGCGCCGTGGACAAGACCCTCTTCGGGCTCCAGGCCGTCTTCAAATTCTAATCCCGCACTTCGCGGTTGAGTCACTTCCACGGGCGGAGTTGAGCCAATCATCTCCGCCTTTTTTTCGCCGCCAGCGTGCGGCCGCCTCGTCCGGTTTTCGTCTCCTTGGCGCATCGATGGGCACTGCTGTGCCCGTTTACTCGCCGTCTCCAACACACATCCCCTAGTCATGATTAAGAAACTCACCACACTCCTCGGCGTCGGCGCGATCGCGCTTGGTGCCTCGCTCGGTTCGGCTTCGGCCGCCGAGACCGTCAAGGTCGGCGTCCTGCACTCCCTCTCCGGCACGATGGCGATC
>JANNEY010000611.1:0-22071 GCA_031379235.1 Opitutaceae bacterium
CGAATGGCCCGGCGCCATCGTGATGGATGAAACGACCAAAAAACATATCGACTCTATTTGGGAAAAACTTGGGATATGAAAGCTGACTCTCGCCCCGAATCCAAAATCCAAAAGAGGCCCCGCGGACCAAAATCCAAAATCTCCGACTACGCCGGCCTGATCCGCTTCTCGCACACGGTCTTCGCCCTGCCCTTCGCCATGGCGTCGCTCGTGTTTCTCGTCAGCGCTTTGGCGCTCGGAGCCAAGATCACTACGCCGAAGGAACACTTTGGCTTCGCGATCGGCGACGACTACCACCTCGCGACCTACACGCAGACGGAAGCGTATTTCAAAAAACTCGCCAGTGAATCAGACCGCGTGCGCCTCGTGGACATGGGCCGCACCGAAGAGGGCCGGACGCAATGGATGCTGGTCATCAGCGCGCCGGAAAATCTGAAGACGCTGGCGCGCCACAAGGAGACCGCCCAAAAACTCGCGCGCGCCGAAGGCCTGACCGACGCCCAAGCGCGCACGCTCGCCGCCACCGGCAAGGCGGTCGTCTGGCTCGACGGCGGCCTGCACGCGAGCGAGACGGTCGGGGCGCACCAACTCATCGAGACCGCGTGGATGCTCGCGAGCGCCACGGATCCGGAGATCCTCCGCATCTTGAAAGATGTGATTGTGCTCTGCGCGCACGCCAATCCCGACGGCCAGGAACTCGTGAGCAGTTGGTATATGCGCGAACCGGAGCCGGCCAAGCGCGTGCTCACACCCACACCGCGGCTCTACCAAAAATACATCGGCCACGACAACAACCGCGACTTCTACATGGCGGCGCAGAAGGAGAGCACCAACATCAACCGCCAGCTCTACCTCGAGTGGTTTCCCCAGATCGTTTACAACCACCACCAGACGGGCCCGGCGGGCACGGTGATTTTCGTCCCACCGTTTCGCGACCCGTTCAACTACGCCTACGATCCCCTCGTCATCAACGGCGTCCAGGCGCTTGGCACCGCGATCCAGGGCCGTTTCCTGCAAGAGGACAAACCCGGCGCGACGTCGCGCAGTGGCGCGAACTACTCGACCTGGTTCAACGGCAGCCTTCGCACGACTTCCTATTTTCACAACATGATCGGCTTGCTCACCGAGATCATCGGCAACCCGACGCCGACGCGCATTCCGCTCGTCGCGCGGCGGCAGCTCCCGACCGGCGACATCCCCGCCCCCATCGCGCCCCAAGCCTGGCACTATCGCCAGTCGATCGAGTATTCGCTCAGCGCCAACCGCGCCGTGCTCGACTACGCGTCGCGCCAGCGTGAAACGCTCCTCTATAATATCTACCGCATGGGCCAAAATTCCATCGAGCGCGGCAACCGCGACGCGTGGACACCCCGCCCGAGCCGGCTCGACGAGATCGTGAAACTGGCCGGGGCCGACCGCAGCGGCGGCACCGAGGCGGAAGATACGCCAGATCCGAGTGAGACGGTCGGCAGCCCGACCCAGCGGCTTGCGTCCAAATATTGGGATCTGCTGCGCAAACCCGAATGGCGCGACCCCAGGGGCTTCATTCTACCTGCCGATCAGCCGGATTTCCCCACCGTGGTGAAGTTTGTGAACACCCTGGTGAAAAACGGCATCGTCCTGCACCGCGCGAGGGCGGAATTCACGGTCGCGGGCAAAAAATATCCCGCCGGTTCGTATGTGGTGAAGACCGCGCAGGCATTTCGCCCGCACGTGCTCGACATGTTCGAGCCACAGGATCACCCGAACGATTTTAAGTTCGAGGGTGGCCCGCCGAACAAACCCTACGATGTCGCCGGCTGGACCTTGGCCTTTCAAATGGGGGTGCAGTTCGACCGCGTGCTCGACGCCTTCGACGGACCGTTCGAACGGCTGCCTTACGGCCAGATGCAATCGCCACCAGCGGGAAAAATCCCCGGCTCAAAAAGCGTCGCGGGATTCTTCGTGAGCCATCGTGTCAACGACAGTGCCATCCTGACGAACCGGCTGCTGAAAGCGGGCGAAGAAGTCTATTGGTTGAAGTCGCTGTCCGAGGCTATGCCCGAACTCGGCGCCGGGGCCCTTTTCATTCCCAATCGCGGCACGGCCCGCGCCATCGTCGCCGCCGCCGCCCAAGAACTCGGACTCGATGTCCGCACCACCGGGGAAGCGCCCGACGCCAGCGAGACCATTCGGCTGAAACCCATGCGCATCGCGCTTTGGGATCGCTTCGGCGGCTCGATGCCCTCGGGCTGGACGCGCTGGCTGCTGGAGCAGTTCGAGTTTCCCTTCGAAGTCGTCTTCGCCCCGCAAATTGACGCGGGTAAACTGCGGGAAAAATACGATGCGATCATTTTCGTGAGCGGCGCGATCTCCGCGCCGGGCACGCGTGCACCCATCGTCGCCCGCCCGCGCAACCTCCCGGCCGAATACGAGAGCCGAATCGGTCGCCTGACTCCCGACAAGTCGGTGCCGGCGCTGAAAGAGTTTCTCGAGGCCGGCGGCACCGTGGTCACGATCGGCTCCTCGACGAATCTCGCCTATCACCTCGCGCTGCCGCTGCAGAGCGCGCTGACGGAGCGAAACGCCGAAGGCCGGCTGGTAAATCTGTCGGACGATAAATTCTATGTGCCCGGCAGCGTGCTCGCCGCCCGCCTTGATACCAGCGACCCACTGGCGTGGGGCATGGCCGAGCGCGCCGACATTTATTTCGAGCGCAGCGCCTCGTTCAAACTTCCTGCCGACGCCGGCTCCCGCGGCATCCGCCCGATTGCGTGGTTCGATTCGGAAAAACCGCTGCGCAGCGGCTGGGCCTGGGGGCAGAAATATTTGAAAGACAGTGTGACCGTCGCGAGCGCATCCGTTGGAGCCGGAAAACTACATCTGATGGGCAGCGAAGTGGCGTTCCGCGGCCAGACGCACGGGACGTTCAAGCTGCTTTTCAATGCGCTTTACCTCTCCACCGCAAATCCGGCGGCGCGCTAGGTTCATTATTCCCGCGCGCGCATTTTCTTCGAGTGGGCCTAAAGGAAGAATCCCTGCACAGCCCGACGGGCACAGAGGAAATCGCAGTTGACATCACAGAGGCGTTCGTGAGCTTTTTCGCCTCTTGGTTTGCGGCTTCCTAGCTCAATGGTAGAGCAGTTGACTCTTAATCAATTGGTTCGGGGTTCGAGTCCCCGGGGAGCCACCAGCCTCCGCTTTTCGAGCTACCACTCGGCGAGTCAGGCCCACTCAGTTTTCGTTTTTTCCCAGTCAAATCTTGGTTTCGCAGCGTCAGGTCTCGCCGGCGTAGCTCAATGGTAGAGCACCTGTTTTGTAAACAGGCGGTTGCGGGTTCGAATCCCATCGCCGGCTCCAGCCTTCAAACGCGGCGAAGCGCAGACAAAGAGGGTTGCGCCAGAGCTCAACTCGTTGAGGAGAGGCGGATTCTCCCGCGCAGGCGACGGTTCAGCGAGCCAGCCCCAACACATTCAATAATTTCCACTGCCCGATGGTGTAATGGTAGCACAAACGACTCTGACTCGTTTTGTCTAGGTTCGACTCCTAGTCGGGCAGCCAGTTCTTTTCCGAAAAATCGACCGTTGCTTCTAATATTACACCGCAACGAACGTTGACCGTTCGAACGCCCAAAATTCCAGCTCCGCCCCAACCTCAATCCCCGCTTTGGAATCGTTCCGCAAATTTCCACGAAATCCGCGCTTCACGCTTTTCCGTCAACCGCGCGGCGGCTCAAAATAATTTCCTGAAACCGCGAGACAAAGTAAGTTGACAGGCAACTTTTGATGACACCTATTTCGCGTCCTCCCTGATTTTCGAACCCCAGATTTCCCTTCAGCGCGCGATGCTGAAAACCAAAGTTCCCCTCGACCCACTCCCCTGTTCCTCTGGCACGAATCCGGCTCAACGCCATTCCCACCCGTCCGCTCATTTTGTTTTCCCGAGAAAGTATCCGCCACCACTTCATTCCTTTCGCACACAGCGCCCGACCAATTCGAATTCACATCATCCTATGATCACCCAAAGCCTCCCACTCGCGTTCCTCCTCGGCGACGACACCATGATGGATCTTTTCATCAAGGGCAAAGAAATCATGTGGCCGATTCTGTTGCTCTCCTTCGTGGCCATCACGGTGGTCATCGAGCGCATCATTTTCATCTTCCGTGAGAATGCGAGCCGCGAGCCCGAGGTCGTCGAGAAGATGCTGGAGTCGGTCGAACGCGCCGATACCGACGGGGCGCTTGAGCTCGGCCGCAAGAGCAAGGACTTCATCGCCAAGATTCTCGTCTACAGCTTGAGCAACCGCCAGTATTCCCTCTCCAACGCGTTTATCCGCGCCTCCGGCCAAGAGCTCTCTCGCTTCCAGCAAGGCATGGCGACGCTCGACACCTGCATCACCGCCGCCCCTCTCCTCGGTCTACTCGGCACGGTTACTGGCATGATGCGCACCTTCGGCGCCCTCGGCGGCGGCGACATCGGTGCAGCGGCCGGCCAAATCACCGGTGGTGTCGCTGAGGCGCTCATCGCGACGGCTTGTGGTCTGTTAATCGCCATCGTCGGTCTCTTTCCCTACAATTATCTGAATGCCCGCGCCGAACAGGCGAAGCAGGACGTAGCCGACGTGTCGCACGCGCTCGAAATCTTGCTCAAGAAGGGTGAGACAGCGGCCCCGTTCCAACGCCGCTAATCCCTTCTCGTTCGCATCCCCGACTCAGCGTCCTAATCAGCCAGTCTTTCCACCCATATGGCCGGATCATCAGGCGGCGGCGGTAGTGGCGGCAAAAAGAAAGCCCGCATCGAGATCATTCCCTTGATCGATGTGATTTTCTTCCTGCTCGCGACCTTCGTGTTGTTCACCCTGTCCCTGAATAAATCGGGTGGCGTTAGCGGTATCAACCAGCCCGCCGCTGAGACCGGGGACAACCGGCCGCAGAGCGAAGTCACGATCTCGGTCACCGAGGCTGGCACCATCGCGTGGAACAAGGACTTCATCAGCCTCGCCGAGTTCATCGAACGGTTAAAGGGTTTCAAAGCCTCCGATCCGGACGGCAAGATTCTGATTAATGGCGATGAAAATGCGCTGTTCAACGCCGCGCTCTACGTCTTCGACGAAGCCCGCAAGACCGGTTTCCAAAAAGTCTACATCGAAACCAAGGTTCGTCAGGCTGGGAAGTAGTCGTCCGCAGCATCCCCTCAATCCATCTCTCCATGGCCGGTTCCAGTCCCAAAGTCGAAGAAGTCAAAAAGAAGGCGCGCATCGAGATCATCCCGCTGATCGACGTTATTTTCTTTCTGCTCGCGACCTTCGTGTTGTTCACCCTCTCGCTGCAACGAATTTCCTCTCTGCCCGTGCAGCTGCCCGTGGC
The DNA here is from genome assembly GCA_031379235.1 of Opitutaceae bacterium. Lineage (GTDB taxonomy): Bacteria > Verrucomicrobiota > Verrucomicrobiia > Opitutales > Opitutaceae > ER46. The sequence continues at coordinate 5,346 of JANNEY010000611.1, forward strand.
GGCGCCGCCTGGTCCACCAAATCCGAACGATACGACCGTTTACCTTCAAGTCTCCGAAGATGGGACTTACTATTGGAAACAGGGCGGCGGCAGCGCTGAGCTGATTTCCGTGGGCGAAATCGCGCCCAAGCTCGCCGACTACAAACGTAGCGAGTCCGCCCCCCGCATTCTCATCCGCGGCGACAACAAGGCCAAATTCGGTGCCGCCGTGTTCGCTTTGGATGAAGTAAGGAAAGCCGGGATCGATCAAGTTTCGGTCGAAACGGTCTCAAGCCCAACCGGTCGATAATTCGCTCCCACCATGAACCGCGATCTCATTATTGGCATCATCATTTCCGCTGCGTTGCACCTGGCCGTGTTTTTTGGCGACCGCCTTATGCCGAAGCAGACGGCCGTCAAGAAGGTCGTGGAGGAAGTGGCGAAGGTCCAACTGATGGAAATGCCCAAACTGGAGGAAGAGCCCGAGATCGTCGAAACCAACGAGGAGATCAAGCCCCTCGACCTCGCTCCGCCCATGCAGCAGGACGTGCCGCAATTGGTGCAGCCGGATTCGTTCGTGCAGAAGATCCAGCCGCCGCCGCCGGAAGGACTGACCATCTCCGCCACGATGAACATCGTGCCGGAAATCCGCGACCCAAACATGTTTCGCGGCATGAAGGTCTTTGACCCGTCAATGCTCGATCAGCAGCCCGCGGCTCGCTTTCAAGCCAAGCCACAATACCCGTTCGAAATGCGCCGCGCCGGCATCGCCGGTGAAGTCGTTGTCGACTTCATCGTGGACACCAATGGCGATGTGCAAAACGCCTTCGCCCTCCGCTCCTCGCAGCGCGAGTTCGAGGCGGCGGCAGTGCAGGCCGTGAGCAAATGGAAATTCAAAGCTGGCCGCAAGAGCGGGCGCGAAGTCCCCACTCACATGCAGGTGCCGATCGTCTTCACCCTTAACGAGGAATAATCCATCGTGCCCGCCCCATCTTCCCGTTCGATGTCCGTCTCACCGCGATTCGTTCGATTCTCCGCGGCCGTAGCTCTGTGCCTGGCGATCTCTTCCGCCCAAGCCCAACAAGGCGGCGAGAAAAAAGTTTCACACAGCCCCACCGAGGCAACCTCCAAGGCGTTCACCAGCCTGAAACCGCTGCAGGACGCCAGCAATTGGGATGGCATGCTCACCTTGTTGGAAGGCCTGACGCTGCCTCCCGGTAGCTACGACGAAGCCTTGGTCCTCGACATGAAGGCCAAGCTCTACGCGCAGAAGAACCAATACGCGAAGGCCATCGCACCTTGGGAGCGCGTGGTGCAGTTATCAGACCAGCACGGTTACTTCCCGGAAAAGCAGGTCATCGACATCGTATTTTTCCTCGGTCAGCTCATCGCTTCGGAAGCGGCTTCCTCGAAGGATCCCAAGCTTCAGCAGCAATACTACAGCAAGGCGCTGAGTTACTACAAACGCTTCCTCGACAAGACGCCAAAACCCACTCCGGAGGCGATCTCAACCTACGCGATGATCCTTTTCTATAAGGCCACCGCGGATCCCAAGAACGTCGATCAGCCCATGCTGAAGGAAGCCCGTGCGGTGATCGAGCGCGGCCTCACGTCGTCCATCAAGCCCAAGGAATCCTTTTATCAACTCCTCCTCACCCTGATGCAGCAGCAGAATGACTTGGCGGGCTCCGCCGAGATCATGGAGCTGCTCCTCAAGCAAACTCCGACGAAAAAGGATTACTGGCAGACGCTCGTGGCGATCTACTTGCAGCTCTCGGACACCGCCGCGAAAAATAAGGACGCCGATCTGGCGAAATCCTATCAGGTGCGAGCCATCGTTACGGTGGAGCGGGCTCAGGCCTTGGGTTATCTCGCCACGCCCAAAGACAACATGACGCTGGTTTCGCTTTATCTGAACGCGAATCAGTTCACCAAGGGCACGGAACTGCTCTACGCCGGCATGAAAAAGGGCACAATCGAGTCCGAGCCCTACAATTGGCGCATTCTTGCCCGCTTTTATCAGGAGGCCAACCAGAACGATGCGGCCATCAATGTGCTCAAGGAAGCGACCCAACTTTTCCCGAAAAACGGTGAAATCGAATTCAACATCGCCCTCATCTACTATTCGATCGAGAAAAACCGTGAGTGTTTCCAGCACGCTAAGACCGCGTCGACCAAGGGTAATTTCGAGACCACCAAGCCCTACGCGGTCTATTATCTCATGGCCTATACTGCGTATGATTTGGGGGAAATCGACGAGTCGCTGAAGGCAATCCTAGCCGCGGAGAAATTCGAGGAGCACAAAAAGGATTCCCAATTCGCCCGCCTGAAGGAAGTCATCACCGAAGCGGTCGCCGAGCGTGAGGCCAAGAACCGCCCGAAAGAAGCCCCTGCGCCGACTAAGAAGGATCTGACTCCGGTCAAAAAGGAAACTCCTGCCACGACCAAGGCTCCGGTCAAAAAATAAGCCCCTCCCCCCTTTCACACATGAAGAAAAGCTACGTCTATTTCGTCGCCCCTCTCGCCGCCTTGGTGGTATTTTTCTTTGGGTTCTATTTGAGCGCCCATAATAATTTCGAGGGCAAAGAACTGGCCAAGGTCAAGGAGGCCGCTGATGGCAAAAAGGCTAAATTGGAAAAGGAAGCCCAAGACCGCCTCAAGGCCGTTAACGAGGCCGTCAAGCTTCAAGAGGCTCGCCGCATCCAAAAGAAGGTCCGCGAGGAAAAGGAAGCCCGCGACAAGGAAGAGCGCGAGAAAGCCCGCCAAGCCCGCGACAAGGCCGGCCGCGACACCGAAAAACTCGAACAACAGGCGAAGCGTCTGCAAAAGGAAATCGATGTGGCCAAGAAGGAAGTCACCGACACTCAGACCGAGCGGAAGCAAGTCACCGATGAGCAGACATTCCTCAAGGCTTACGTCGCCAAGGCCGAAGCCAACACCAAGAGTATCACCGGCGTGCTAGAGCGCATCGCCGCTGCTGACAAAGCCTATGACGACGCCGTCAAGGCCGCCGCTGATGCCGCCAAGGCCGCCGCCACCAAGAAATAATCCCACCCTTCCAAACATTTCCCATGAAAAAGTGGATGTATCTCATTTTCCCCGGCGCGATGCTCGCAGGCTTCCTTGTGTTCTATATCTCCCACAAGGAGGCGGCGGAGCAGAAAGAACGCGCCCACGTGGAGCAAATCGCCAAGAAAAAGGCGGATGACGACGCCAAGAAGAAGGTAGCCGAGGCTAAAGCCCGTGAAGACGCCAAAAAGCGCGCCGACGAGCGCGACGCCGAGGAGAAGAAGAAGGAAGACGAAAAAGCCGCGAAGCAGGCGGCGGACGACAAGCAGGTCCGCGACAAGACGGCCGAATACGTCGCCAAGGGTGTCGCGGCCGAGCAGGACGTGAAAAAACTCGAAGCCGAACTCGATCGCCTCCGCAAGGAACGTGATAAGACCAGCCGCGAAAGCTTTGATATTGCCAAGCAAGTCGAACTCGCCCGGGTCGCCCGCCGCAATGCCGAGCTGGAAATCCAGCGCATGACCGAGATGGTCGTCAAACGCGCTTCCGACAGCTCCCTCACCCGCCCGCCGATCATCATGGCTGCGCCCGCAGCGGCAAAATAAGACCGCGCCGCATTCTATCAGCGCAAGAAAAGCCCCGAATAATCTCGGGGCTTTTTTTGTGTCCGATCTTCTCAATGCGACCCGGGCGACAAAATTCCTCATTTGAAAATAAGGTTCAGATTTTCTGCTTGCGCCACGGTATGCGCTACGGCTCCTTCAACCACTCGACCGCAGTGACGGTCGCGAAAAATGTCGGGGCGTAGCTTAGCCTGGTAGAGCGCTACGTTCGGGACGTAGAGGTCGCAGGTTCGAATCCTGTCGCCCCGACCATTTTTATCCCGCAAGCGGGCGCCCCCCCTTCCTCTGTTTCATACAAATGGAGTGTGCGATTACCCAACGGAGCCGAAGTTACGAATCCCTTGCGATGTCGCCCAAAAGGCATTTTCAACTTTTCCATGCGCTCTGCCATCACCGTATCGCTCGTGCCCCAGGCCAGTGGCGGACCCTTCGTCTTTTGGGATGGCCTCAATGATGGTTGTGCGCAGGCCGCTGCACTCGGGTTCGCCGCGGTGGAGATTTTCCCGCCCAATGCCGCTGCGATTGATGTCGCTGCCGTGCGGCGCCTCGTCGCTTCCCATCACCTAGACGTGGCCGCCGTCGGCACGGGCGGAGGCTGGGTCGTCGAAAAACTTACTCTGACTCACTCCGATGCTGCGATCCGGCAGCGTGCGCGCGAATTCATCCGTGCAATCATCGAAGTTGCAGGCGCTTTGGGTGCACCCGCCATCATCGGTTCAATGCAAGGGCGTTGGGAAGGCACCGTCAGCCGCGAGCAGGCCTTGGCGTGGCTGGCCGAGGCACTGCGCGATCTCGGGACGCAGTCGGCTCGGCACGGTGTGCCCCTGCTCTACGAGCCATTAAACCGCTACGAGACGAATCTCTTCAACCGTCTCGGCGACACGGCCGCGTGGCTGCGAGACCAAAAGCTAAACAACGTCCTCCTCCTCGCCGATCTCTTCCACATGAACATCGAGGAGGCCGACTCGGCCGCGGCCCTGCGCGCAGCGGGCGCACTCGTCGGACACGTCCATTTCGCCGACTCCAATCGTCGCGCCATTGGTTTCGGACAGAGCCACGTCGCCCCCATCATCGCGGCTTTGCGCGACATCGGCTACCAAGGCTACCTCTCCGCGGAGATCCAGCCCTGGCCCGATTCGGCGTCGGCCGCGCATCAAACCATCGCCGCGTTTCGCCAGCACACCGGCCGCTAATCCCCCATGCTCAAGACCACCCTCCTCCACCCGGAAATTCTTCGCGTCCTCGCGCGAGCCGGCCACCACGCCAAGATCCTGATCGCCGACGGCCACTACCCGGCCTCGACGAAACTCGGCCCCCGCGCGGAACTCGTTTCCCTCAACCTCGCACCGGGCCTCGTAACCGTTTCCCAAGTGCTGCAAACCTTGCTGACCGCCATCCCCCTCGACGCCGTCAACACCATGGGCATCCCGCCCGACGATCCCTACGCGAAATATGGCGAGCCGCCGGCCTGGCAGGAGTATCGCACCATACTCGACCAATCGGGCAATAGCGCCCTCAAGCTCGATCCGATCTCGAAATGGGATTTCTATGAGGCCGTCGCGAGCGCGGACCACGTGCTCACCATCCAGACCGCCGATCAGGCGCTCTGGGCCAATCTCCTCCTCACGATCGGCGTGCGCACCAACTGAGCATCGACTAACCTTCCAAAGTGTCATTGCACGGAGCGCAGCGGCGAAGCAATCGAGCTGAAATTTCAGATGGATTGCCGCGTTCAGCTTCGCCTCCCTCGCAATGACAAGGCCAAGCTTTAACGGCCCAAAAACTCTAACGATGCAAACCCGCCGGCTCGGCTCGACCGATCTCCAACTCCCAATTCTCAGCTTTGGCGCCAGCTCGCTCGGCGCGGAGTTTCGCAGCGTCACGCTTGACGAGGCACTCGGCAGCGTGCGCGTGGCACTCGAGTGCGGCCTCACGCTCATCGACACCTCCCCGTTCTACGGCCGCGGCATGAGTGAAGTGCTCCTCGGCATCGCGCTCAAGGGCGTGCCACGCGCCAGCTACACGCTGTGCACCAAGCTGGGCCGTTACGATCTCACGCACTTTGATTTTTCCGCCAAGCGCGTCGCCGAGAGCGTGGATGTTTCGCTCCACCGCCTCGGCACCGACCACCTCGACATCATTCTCTGCCACGACATCGAATTCGTTCCGATGCAGCAGATCGTCGATGAGACGATTCCCGCGCTCCGCAAAATCCAACAGGCCGGCAAGGTCCGCTACATCGGCTTCAGCGGCTACCCGATGAAAATTTTCAAGTTCATCCTCGAGCAGACGAACGTGGACTGCGTGCTGAGCTACAACCAATACACGCTGCAAAACACCCGCTTCGCCGACGAGGCCGTGCCTTACCTCAAGTCGAAAAACGTCGGCGTGATGAACGCCGGTCCGTTCAGCGCGCGCCTCCTCACCAACGCCCCGCTGCCCCCGTGGCTCAAGGAACCGGAGGCGGTGAAAGCCGCCGCCCGCGCGGCCGCCGCGCACTGTGCGAGCAAGGGCGTCGATATCGCGAAGCTCGCCCTCCAATTCTCCCTCGCCAATCCCGACATCGCCACGACGGTCAGCGGCAGCGCCAACCCCGCCAACATCCGCAACTGGGCCAAATGGGCCGCCGAGCCCCTCGACCGCCAGCTCCTCGCCGAAGTGCAGGCGATCTTCGCGCCAGTGAAAAATCTCGGACACAAGGAAGGTCTGCCCGAAAACAATTGAACCGCTAATCTTCGCCAATCCCCGCTAATTTCCGAAAGCAAACCGAGGTCCGCGTTTCGCCGATTAGGCGAAACCCGCCCACCTCCGCCACACCCAACAACCTCCGAAAATTAGCGCAGATTAGCGGTTCCTCCCCTGCCTATGCCCACTCCCCGATGAAAGCCTTACAGCTCGAAAAACCCGGCCATTTCCGCCCGCTCGATCTCCCCGAGCCGGCCGCGCCTGATGCGGGCGAGGCACTCGTGCGTGTCCATCGGATCGGAATCTGCGGGAGCGATTACGGCGGGTTTCTCGGGAAGATGCCCTTCTACTCCTATCCGCGCATCCCCGGCCACGAGCTCGGCGTCGAGGTGCTCGCCGTCGGCGCGGGTGTGACCAAAGTGAAACCCGGCGACCGGTGCTCGGTCGAGCCTTACATCAACTGCCAGCAGTGCTACTCGTGCCGCCGCGGCCTCACCAATTGCTGCGAGAAGCACCAGACCCTTGGCGTGATGTGCGACGGTGGGATGTGCGAGCGCGTCAACCTCCCCGCGCGCAAACTCCACGTCTCTCAGAAACTCAGCTACGAGCAGCTCGCCCTCGTCGAAACGCTTGCCATCGGTTGCCACGCGGTGGACCGCGCCGGCGTGAAGGCCGGCGAAAACGTCCTTATCATCGGCGCCGGCCCCATCGGCCTGAGCGCACTCGAGTTCGTCAAGGTCGCCGGCGCGACCGCCATCGTCATGGACATGAATGATGCCCGCCTCGCTTTCTGCCGCGAGCGTATGGGCGTGCCGCACACCATCGTCGTGCGCGGCGATGGCTCGGAACTGCCCGCTCTCACCGCCAGCACAAACGGCCAGCTCGCCGACGTCGTGATCGATGCGACGGGCAGCCACAAATCCATGGCTCAGGCGCTCAACTACTGCGCGTTTGGCGGCCGACTGGTCTTTGTCGGCATCACGCAGCAAGACCTCCAGTTTCCGCACGCGCCTGCCCTGCACCGTCGTGAGCTCACCATCATGGGCTCACGCAACGCCCTCACCCGCGACTTCGCCCGCATCATCGCCCTAATCGAGAGCGGCACCATCGACACCAAACCGTGGATCACCCATCGCGCGAAATTCGACGATATGATCGCCGAGTTTCCGACGTGGCTCAAACCCGAGACTGGCGTCATCAAGGCCATCGTCGAATTCGACTGAACCTAGGGGTGCGGTGCTTCTCGTCGGCCACGGGCGACCGCCGGTGAATCCGGCCGCGGGCCGCGTGCGGAAAACCCGAAGACCCTTTTGACGACGGCAAGATATGGGCGTTGGATCAGCGACATGAGATTCGTCTGCGCCGTCCTGCTTCTCGCCGTTTGCCCAGCATTGCATGTGAGCGCGGCCGAGCAGCGGCCCAACGTCCTCTTTATCGCGGTCGACGATCTCGGCAACGTGCTGCATTCAGCCGGAAATCCCGTCGCCTCGACGCCGCATCTCGACCGCTTGGCTGCGACCGGGGTCCGGTTTGACCGCGCCTATTGTCAGATTCCGCTCTGTAATCCGAGTCGCGCGTCCGTGCTCACCGGACTCCGTCCGGATGCGACGACCGTTTATGACTTGGATCGTCATTTCCGCGCGGCGCAGCCGACTGCCGTAACGTTGCCGCAACTCTTCAAGAACCACGGCTGGTTTAGCGCCCGGGTCGGAAAAATCTACCACTACGATGTGCCGAATGGCATCGGCACCGACGGCCTCGACGATGCCCCTTCGTGGAGCCTCGTTGTAAATCCGAAAGGCCGCGATGTAGCGGATGAAGCACAGATCGTAAACCCGACTCCGGGAAAAGCGGTCAGTGCCGCCCTGAGTTGGCTCCGCGCCGAGGGCACCGACGAGGAGCAGACGGACGGCATGATCGCAACCGAGGCGATCAAGCTGATGGAGCTGCACCAAGAAAAGCCGTTTTTTCTCGGCGTCGGTTTCTTCCGGCCGCACACGCCGTTCGTCGCTCCCAAAAAATACTTCGACCGCTATCCGCTGGAGAAAATCAAACTGCCCGCCGCGCCCGCCGATGATCGCGCCGACATTCCTCCCGCCGCCTTCGCGCACAACAATTCGACGGCGAACTACGGGCTCGACGAGCTCACGCTACGAACCGCACTCCAAGCCTACTATGCATCCGTGTCGTTTGTGGACGCGCAAATCGGCCGAGTGCTTGATGCGCTCGAACGGCTAGGACTCGCCCAGAACACGCTCGTGGTCGTGTGGAGCGACCACGGCTATCATCTCGGCGAACATCTCGGCGTCTGGCAAAAACGCTGTCTCTTCGAGGAATCCGCCCGTGCGCCCCTGCTCATCCGCGACCCCGGCGCCATGGGCAACGGCACGGCCTGCGCCCGCGTCGTCGAATTCGTGGACATCTACCCCACTGTTGCCGAGCGATGTGGGCTCACGCCGCCGTCTGGTCTCACTGGCCGCAGTCTTCAGCCGCTCCTAGCCGATCCGGCGGCGAAGTGGGATGGCTGCGCCATCACCCAAATCCTTCGTCCCGCCGATTCTCGCCTGCCCCAACCCGTGATGGGGCGGAGCATCCGGACCGAGCGCTGGCGCTACACCGAGTGGAATGAGGGCCGTGCCGGCCGGGAGCTCTACGACCACGATTCCGATCCCCACGAGTTCCGAAATCTCGCGACAAGTCCGGCCCATGCCGAAACCGTTCGCGACATGGGCGCCCGCCTCGCTCCCTATGCTCGCGGTTTGCCGCCGACGACGACGTTCGCACCCACGCGCTTGTGAGCGCCGCCACTTTACGCGTCGCGATCACCTAGCCACAAAATTTCTCCCGAAAACTCCACGGGTAAGTTCGCCGCCGCTCGAAAATGCGGGGCCTCACTTCGCACGCGGTCCCTCACCCGTATCGAACCAGTCTAACGACTGCCCGCCAAACACCCTCACTTAAAGGGCGTCTACATCCGCCGTCACGAGTCGCGGCCTCGTCAGTGCACAAACGGATTGTAGCGTCGCTCGTTTTCCACCGTCGTGAGCGGGCCGTGCCCCGGCGCGATGACGGTGCCGGGCGGCACGGCGGCGAGCATCCGGCGCAGATTCGCCTGCAACTGCTCGTGGGAAAAATACGCGCCGCCGACCGAACCCGCGAAGACCAAATCGCCCGAGATCAACAGCGCGGTGCCTCCGCGCGCATTCGGGGCCGTGACCAGATAGCAGTTGTGCGCCGCCACATGGCCCGGCGTCGCAAAGGCCGTAACTTCGATCGCCCCAAAGCGGCGCTTTTCACCGTCGCCGATACCGCACCCACACGGCGCCTTGACGCCCTGGGGCACGAGCGCCACCGGCGCATCAAAACGCGCCACGACATCGCACAATCCACCCGCGTGCTCCGGCTCCACGTGCGTCAAAAAAACCGCGTCGAGTGACCGCACCGCTGTGGGCCACACCGCCGTCAGCGCGGCGATGCCCGCGCCGGTATCGAAAAGGATCGCCCGTGATCCGCCGCACTCGCCGACAAGATAGGCGTTGGCCACACCGATGCCATGGGGCATCCGCAGCGGCCACACGCAGAACGGCAGCGCCCCGATTTCCGGTCGCGGATATTGCCCGGCTCCGAGCGCACACAGACCCACTTCGTTCAGCCCAAGCACGGCGGCGAGACGGCGTAATTCATCCGCCGTCAACTCGGAGCGGTAGTCGATGGCGTCGAGGATCCGGCCGGCGCGCACACCCGTCCGTTCGGCGAGCGACTCGTCGTTCAGCCCGGCACGGCTCATCGCCTTCGCGAGCACGTCGCCCAGTTCGTCCTCCAGCGGAAGTGGCAGCGTCTGCATCAAGGTGGACACGGTATGCAGCACCGCGGCCAACAAGCAAAATTGATTTTGTTTTTCCCACCGCATGCCCCAACTTCGCGCCATGGACGCTCGCCAGCAGGAAATCCTCGACATCTTCACCCGCACCCGCGCCTTGCTCCACGGCCACTTCGTGCTGCGCTCCGGCCTACACAGCGGCCACTACTTCCAGTGCGCGCAAGTCTGCCAGCGTATGGACGCCGTGGAGCGCCTCGCCGAGCTCCTGCTCGAAAAGGTCCGCGCTCAAGGCCTGGATTTTCCCACCGTGCTCGCGCCCGCGATGGGCGGCCTCGTGATCGGCCAGGAAGTCGCTCGGCAGGCGAAGGCCCGCTACATTTTTGCCGAAAAGGAAAACAACGTGCTCGTGCTTCGACGTGGGTTCACGCTGAAGCCGGGCGAGCCGGTGCTGATTGTCGAGGATGTCGTCACGCGCGGCGGGCGCGTGCTCGAATGTCTCGAACTCGTTCGCCAGGCTGGAGGCAAGTCCGTCGGCATCGCAATGCTCGTCGATCGCAGCGCGGGTAGCGCGCGGTTCGAGGTGCCCGCCGTTTCACTGCTGGAGCTCAGCTTCCCGACCTACGCCGCCGATGCCGTGCCTGAGGCGCTGGCGAAGATTCCAGTGCAGAAACCGGGGAGTTGAGCGGTGCGCGGTGGAGCGCGTTACCCCCAACGCGCTTGGTGCAAATCACTCCGCGCCTCCCAAGCCCAGCGCGTTGGGGGCAACGCGCTCCACCTCGGCTCACTTCGTCACGTTTACGACCACGTAGCGCACCGAACGGCCGTCGTAAACTGCGAGCAGGTTGCGGCCCGTCACCAATTTCTCCCGCGCCACGCTCAGCTCCGGCACCGGCGAACGATTCAACTCGAGGATGATCATGTTGGGCGCGAGCTGACCGCGATGCGGCGAATCCTCGGCGACACTCGCAATCAACAGTCCCACGATCCGCGGATCCCGAATGCCGAGACGGCGACGCGCCTCCGGGGTGAGCGGCAGCACGTCAACTCCGGCGATCAGTTCGTTGGGACTCTCGACTACTTTGCCCAAGGTGGCATCCAGTGTGCGTTCGCGGCCATCGCGCATGACCTTGAGCGCCACTTTGGCATCTGGGGCAATCTGTGACAGAACCACCCGCAGTTCCTCCGCGTTGCGAATCAGGTGACTATTGATCGCGAGGATCACATCGGCGCGCTCCAACCCGGCCCTCTCCGCCGGGCTGTCCGGATCGATCTCGGTCACGACCACGCCACGCGTCGTTTTCGGCAGGCTGAGTTGCTCCGCCACATCCGCCGTCATGGTGTCGCCCTTCGCACCGAGGGTGCCGCGGGCCACCGTGCCGTTCTCCGCCAGGCTATTCATGATGAAGGCCGCGAGATTGATCGGAATGGCAAATCCGATCCCGATGTTGCCACGCGAGGGAGAAATAATCGCGCTGTTGATTCCGATCAACCGGCCGCGGGCGTCGATCAGCGCGCCCCCCGAGTTGCCCATATTGATCGCGGCGTCGGTCTGAATGAAATCTTCGTAGCCCGAGACGCTGTCGAGCAGGCCGAGCTTGCTCCGCCCCCTGGCCGAGATGATGCCCATCGTCACCGTTTGGCCCACACCGAGTGGATTGCCGACGGCGAACACGACATCACCGACGCGGAGTTTGTCGCTGTCCGCCAGCGTGACCGTGGGCAGGCCCATGCCCTCGATCTTCAACAGGGCGATGTCAGTCTTGGGATCGCGGCCGACCACCTTGGCGATGAAATCGCGATCGTCGGCCAGCGTAATCTTAAGTTCGTCCGCGCCCTCGACGACGTGGTTGTTCGTCAGCACGTAGCCGTCGGCCGTCACGATCACGCCGGAGCCCAGTCCCTCCTGCCGGCTCTCGCGCTCTTGATCTGGAATGTTGCCGAAAAACTGGCGGAAGAACGGATTGATCGTGACGCGTTCCTTGATGATTTTCGTGGAGTAAACGGAGACGACGGCCTTCTGCGCGGGCTCCAGCACGTCAGCGTAGCTCACGACCACGCTGCCCTTGCCGCTCTCAGCCACCGGCGACGGATCGATCCGCACGGCGGGTCGCTGCGAGGCCAGAGGCGGCGCGGCCTTGGCATTTTTTTTCGCATTCGCCGCGAAGCCGGTGCCGGCACCGACAAGCGAAGCGAGGAGAAGCAAACAGCGGATCAGACGTTTCGTGATCATGGGTGGCAGACGGAAAATCACGGCGGCGCGATCGCCACACGCACACTCAAAAACCCTTCACGCGAAACAGACCCGTCACACTCTCGTTACTATTGATGCGGAGGATCGCCTGGCCAAGGAGTGGTGCGATGCTCAACACGCGAATCGGCAGCCCATGCGTGTTGATCGGCGTGGAGTCCGTGGTGACGAGTTCGTCGATTAATCCGCTCTTCAGACGGTCGATCGCAATTTCGTTGAGGATGCAGTGACTGACGGCAGCGCGAATGCTGCGGGCACCGTGCTCCCGGAGAATTTTCGCCGCGGCACAAAGGGTGCCGGCGGTTTCAGTGATGTCGTCGACGAGCAGAATGTCGCAGCCCTCGACTTCGCCCACGACGTTGATGGCTTCAACCTTGGTGGCGCTCTTGCGCTTCTTGGCGACGAGCGCGAGGCCGGCCCCCAGCACATCGGCATAGGCGGCGGCCATCTTCATGCCGCCGACATCGGGCGAACAGACGACCAGATTTTCGCGCTTCATATCGGCGAAGTGCTGGAAAAAAACCGGCGAGGCGTAGAGGTGATCGACCGGGATATCGAAAAAGCCCTGAATCTGCTGCGAGTGCAGATCCATGGTGAGAATGCGATTCGCCCCCGAGGCGACGAGAAGATTGGCCACGAGCTTCGCGGTGATCGGCACACGCGGCTGGTCCTTGCGATCCTGGCGGGCGTAGCCGTAGAACGGCAGCACGGCCGTGATGCGGTTCGCCGAGGCGCGCCGCGCGGCATCGATCATGATCAGGAGTTCGACGAGGTTATGATTCGTCGGCGGGCAGGTGGACTGGATGATGAAAACGTCGTGACCGCGGACGTTCTCGTTGATCTTCACGAACGACTCGCCATCGGGAAAACTCGTGACCGTCGCCTCGCCGAGCGGCTCGCCGATCGATTTGCACATGGCCTCGGCGAGCGGGCGATTGGAGTTGCCGGTGAAGATTTTTAGCCGCGATTCGCTCATGGGATGGCGCGATGTTGCGCGCGCGGGACTCAGGAGGAAGTCTTTTTTGCGTCAATGATCTGCTCCTCGAGCGAGGAGACGCGCCGGAAGAGTTCGGGCAAGCGGTGCTGGAGAACGACGAGACGGCGTTCGAGCTGATAAGGAATCGCCGGCGTGCCGTTCACGAAGCTGCCGGCGGCCACGTCACTGGTGATCCCCGCGCGCCCGCCGGCCTTGACGCCCTTGCCGATGGTGATGTGCCCGCCGGTGCCCGACTGGCCCCCCATAACCACGTAGTCTTCCAACGTCGTGCTGCCGGAAATCCCCACCTGCGCACAGAGCAGGCAATGGCGACCGATAAAGACGTTGTGCGCAATCTGCACCAGGTTGTCGATCTTGGTGCCCTCGCCGATCGACGTGCGGCTGAACCGGGCCCGGTCGATCGTGGTGTTGGCGCCAATCTCAACGTCGTCGCCGACGACCACGGAGCCGACCTGAGGAATTTTTTCGTGGCGGCCCTGGACAAACTCATAGCCAAAACCATCAGAGCCGATGACCACGCCGGATTGGAGCCGCACGCGCCGGCCGAGCACACACTCGGCGGCGACGACCACACCGGGCATAAGCCAGGAGTCCTCGCCGACCACCGCATTGCGGCCGACGAACACCTGCGCCTGGACGTGCGCCCGCTCGCCGATCACCGCGCCAGCCTCGATCACGCACAGCGGGCCAATCGTCGCCGTCGCCGCGACCTGCGCACCGGCGGCAACACTCGCTGTCGGGTGAATGCCAGAAGCCGGTTTGGGCCAGAGTGATTGTTCGATGCGCGCACACACGCGGGCGAGCGCAACCGAGGGATTTTCGACCAGAAGGAAAAGTTGGCCGGGCGCAGGCTCACCGACGAAGTCGGCGGGCAACAGCACCACGGACGCACGCGTGCCGGCGACGGCTCCCTTGTATTTGGGATTACCCAGGAATGTGAGGTCGCCGGCATTCGCATCGGCGAGCGCCGCGAGCCCACGGATCGTCTCGCTGGTGGCGCCGCGAGTGGATTTCGGCTGAGTGATGGCGACGATGTCCGGAGCCGTGAAGAAAACCTGCATGCCCGCGAGCGTGGAGGTTTCAGGGCCTCGCGCAATTCAGCAAAAAACGTCGAAGCAGCGAATCGCCGTGCACAAAAAACCCCGCTTCGGGCAGGAGCGGGGCGAGAGATGACGAAACCGGAAGTGACTTACTTCTTGGTGCCGAGGGAGGGAACGCTCAACGCGGGCGCGACGGAACCGGCGGCCGGGGCAGGCGCGGCGGTGGGGGTGGCGGCACCGACCGGACGGTCCTTATTGATTTCCTTTTGGACGTCGTCGGTGATGTCGAACGCCGCGTCGGCATAGATCAAATTGGAGATGCCGATACCGGTGGGGCCGGCCTTGTCGAGGAGGACATTGGCACCTTTGCGCTTGGCGATATCGCTCGCAGACTTGCTGATTTCCTCAAGGGCCACCGCGCGGAAGTTGTTCAGGCGCTGACCGAGGGAATTGCGGGTGTTTTGGATGAACGTCTGCACCTCGCGCTGTTTATTCTGAATGCCCTCGAGCTTCTTCTGCGCCTCGCCTTGAGCTTTGGTCTTGGCGTCGGCCGAGAGAGCCGGGTTTCTCGTCTGCTCCTCGACGCCCTTGTATTCTTCCACGAGGGCGTTGCCCTCCTTGTTCATCTTTTCGACTTCTTCCTGAGCCTTTTGATCATCGGCTTGGATTTTGGCGTTTTGCTCAACGGTCTTGTAGTAGGTGTCGTAGAGCTTCGCCATATCGACGACGAGCAGCTTGACCGCCGGTTGGGCGCTCGCGCCGGTGGCGAGCGCGGCCAGAACCGTCAGCGCGATCAGGGATTTGATGGGATTCTTCATGATAGGTGTTGGAGAATAGGAACGGAAAAAGGAGCAGAATCAGAAGCGGGTGCCAAAGGAAAAATTGAACTGATTGCCCTTCCGGTTTTCCTTGGTGGCGGTGATGGGAATACCGAAGTCGAGACTGAGCGGAGCACCGGCCACAAACAACCGCAGGCCAAAGCCGAAGTTGTCGTTATAGCTGGCGGTATTGAAATCGTAGGCCCCGCGATTGACGAAGCCGGCGTCATAGAAAATCGCGAAGCGGATGGGGCTCACGATATCAAGGGAGTATTCGGCGCTGAAAAAACCGTAGGTCTTGCCGCCGATCGGCTCATTGAAGGCGTCGCGCGGGCTGACTTCGCGGAACTCGAAGCCGCGCAGCGTCTGGGGTCCGCCCAGATACCACTTGTTGTAGTAAGGCACGTCCTTCGCATCGCCGAAATTCTGCACCACGCCACCACGCGCGAGGAGTGCGAGCACCTGGGTTTGGGTCTCGAAGACCGGGAAAAACTGCGCCCCTCGGAATTCAAGACTGTAGGTGTTGTTGATTTTGCTGCCCCCAAGCGGACCGCCGGAGAACTTCGTGTTGATTTCGACGCGATTGCCGGAAGTCGTGTTGATGATCTTGTCACGAGTGTCGCGCTCAAGCTGGAAGCCGATGCTCGATTCGGCATTGCTGCCCTCCAGTGAACGGATGACCGACGACGCACTCGGGGAGATGTTGTTAATATCGAACACCTGGTAGGTGTAGGAGAGCTTGCCGTTCCAGAGTTCCCACAGGTGCTTCCGGAGGTAGACCTCAAAGCCGGTCTGCACCTGCGAGTAGAAGGAGCTGTTGTATTCCGAGCTGGTCCGGAAGACGCTGAAACCGAGACCGAGCTGTTTCTGGAAAAGCCAGGGCTCCTCGAACGAGAGCACGACTTCGCTGGAGAGCGAGCCGAGCTGCATGCGGAGGCGGAACTTCTGGCCGTCGCCTTGGAAGAAGGAGCGTCGGTTGAAGAGATCGAAATTGGACTGGGAGACTTCGGCGAAGAGCGTGGCGCGCTCCAGCGAGCTGAACCCCGCGCCGAAGGTGAGGTTGCCCGTGCGACCTTCGCGCACCGCGATGCGCATGTTACGGCGGCCGGGGATATTGGTTTCCTGCGCGGTGACGTCGACGCTCTCAAAGAAGCGCGTGTTGTCGAGGCGCAGCTGGCTGATCTTCATCAGCACGGTGCTGAAGACATCTCCGGGGCCGAGCACCAGTTCGCGCAGGAGCACGGTGCTCTTGGTCTTCTGGTTGCCCTCGATAACGATCGATTCGACGGCGAATTTCTCGCTCTCCTGAATCTTGTATTCGAGGTCGATGTTGCCGGTGGTGACGTTCGGCTTGCGCAGCAGCTGGACGCGTGTGTCGAGGTAGCCGTCCTTGCCGTAGAAATCGTCGAGCCGCTGCCGGTCGGCATCGAGCTTGGAAGGGACGAAAATCACGCCGGTTTTCTGGCGCACCACCCGCTTGAGCAGCGCCGAATTGAAAAGGTTATTG
>JANNEY010000637.1:0-6133 GCA_031379235.1 Opitutaceae bacterium
CGTCGGCCTCGAGGCCTACCTCCTGGCGTTTTTGATTCTGTTGGTTTACGCGGGCGCGATCGCCGCGCGGTTTCTCTTCATCGTCATGCTCCTCGACACGCGGGGCGATGCCCGGCCGACGTTGAACAACCAGCCGGTGGCGGCGCGCATTCTCGCGGTCGGACTCGTGGTGTCGGGCGTTGTCTCGTTCCTCTCGCGTGGACAGTTGCCTGAGCCTGACCTCGCGAAAATCCCCGCGCTCGGCGCTAACCTCAAGCTCTACGCCTACCAACTCTTCACGACCTATCTGCTGCCCGTGCAGATCCTCGGCTTCCTGCTCCTGATCGCGATGCTCGGTGTGATTGTGCTCAGCAAGCGCTTCGAAGGGATGGACGACATTAAATGAGAACCGGAAGGAGCGAGCATCGAGTAGCGAGGAGCGAGCATCACGCGGTGCCGGCTCTGCCTACTCACTACCCGCTACTCGCTACTCGCTACTCCCCCGAATGATTCCCGCCACGCTCAACGGCTACCTTGCCATCGCGGTCGCGCTCTTCGCGATCGGCCTCATCGGCGTGCTCGTGCGCCGCAACACCCTCGTCGTCTTCATGTGCCTCGAGCTGATGCTCGTGGCCTCGACGCTCGCGCTGGTCGCGTTCTCGCGGTTCAACGGCACGATGGATGGCAACGTCTTTGTGTTCTTCATCCTGACGGTGGCCGCGGCCGAGGTCGCGGTGGGCCTCGCCATCATCGTCGCGCTCTTCCGCAAGCGGCAGACGATCCAAATCGATCAGCTCAACACGCTGAAGAACTGACGCGCCATGCTCTCGATGCTCCAGCACGCCATTTTGGTTCTCGCCCTGCCGCTCGCTTCGGCGGCGATCATCGCGCTTTTTCTGCGGCGTGCGGGCGGCGTGGCCGCGGTCGTCTCGACGGTGACCGCCGCCGCCATCGCGATTATCGCGGTCATCCTCGCGCTGCACCGCGAGCGGTTCGAAAGTTCAGTCGAATGGCTGAAGCTCGGCGACTTCGTCCTGTCGCTTGGCATCAAGTTTGACGATCTCGCGGCGCTGATGCTCGTGATCGTCGGCGTGGTCGGCATCTGCGTGCATGTCTTCTCGCTGGGCTACATGCACGACGACGCGAACCGCGCGCGCTATTTCGGCGGGCTTTCGATCTTCATGTTTTCGATGCTGGGGATCGTTTTCGCGGACAATCTTTTCATGATGTTCATCTATTGGGAGCTGGTCGGTTTCAGCTCCTGGCTGCTCATCAACCATTACTTTCACAAGCAGTCGGCGGCGGACGCGTCGAAGAAGGCGTTTATCGCCAACCGCGTCGGCGACTTTGGTTTCCTCCTCGGTATCGTGTGGTGCTACGCGCAGTTCGGCACGACGAACCTCACGGAACTCGGCAAACTCGTCGAGGGCGGCGCGGTCGTCACCGCCGGGATTCCCCTGCTGCTCTTCTGCGGTGCGGTCGGCAAATCCGCGCAGCTCCCGCTGCAGGTCTGGCTGCCCGATGCGATGGAAGGCCCGACACCGGTGTCCGCCCTCATCCACGCCGCGACGATGGTAGCGGCCGGCATCTATATGCTCTGCCGCATCAACGCGCTCATGGTGCCCGATGCGCTCAGCGTCATCATGTGGGTGGGCGCCGCGACCGCGCTCTACGCCGCGCTGTGCGCCATTGTGCAGAGCGACATCAAGAAGGTCCTCGCTTACTCCACGCTCTCACAGCTCGGCTACATGGTCGCGGCGTTCGGCCTCGGCTCGGTGAACAGCACGCACATGCACGGCGACACGCCGCACACGGTTGTGCTCCAAGCCGGCGTGGGCGCAGCGATGTTTCACCTGACGACGCACGCCTTTTTCAAGGCGCTGATGTTCCTCGGCTCCGGCTCCGTGATTCACGGCTGCCACCACGAGCAGGATATTTTCAAGATGGGCGGCCTGCGGTCGCGGATGCCGCTGACCTTCGCCACCTTCACGATCGGCGTGCTGGCGATCATCGGGACGCCGTTTCTCGCCGGCTTCTTCTCGAAGGACGCGATTTTGTTTCTGAGCTACGTCGTCGACAAACGCGTCTTTGTCCTGCTGGTGCTGACCGCGATTCTCACGGCATTCTACATGGTGCGCCTCTGGAAAATCACCTTCCTTGGCACGCCCCGCAGCGACGAGGCCGACCACGCGCATGAGGGTGGGCTCACGCTCACGGCGCCGCTCGTGTTGCTCGCCGTGCTCTCGGTCGTCGGTGGCTACCATTGGTTTTACGCCGATGTTTTCGGTGGAGCTTTCGCGGGCGTGCTGGAACTCGTGCCCGAACCGAACGAAGAGCAGCACTTCGAGCACACGCTGATTTTTGCGACCAGTGTCTCGGTCCTTCTCATCGGCGCGCTGTCCGCGCTCGCGCTCTACAAGCCAGCCCCCACTGACGCGCTGGCGGAAAAAGCGCCCGGCCTCTACAACCTCCTCACGGCCCTGCGTAGTTCCTTTGACCGTGCTTACGATTACTTCGTCGCCAAGGTGCAGCAGCGCTTCGCCATGTTGCTGAACTTTCTCGAGCAAATCCTCCTCGCCGGCTTGATCGTCCGCGGGATGGCGGCGGCGGTGGGATTCCTCGGGCTCGGCGCGCGGGCGCTGCACGTCGGCAACGTCAACGCCTACGCCTACTGGTTCCTTCTCGGTGCCGCGGCGCTCTGGGCCTTTGCCACCGGCTGGATTGCTTTTTGATTTTGCGATGAGCCCACTGCCCTTTGATCCCCTGCTGATTGCCATCGCGACGCCGCTCGCGCTGGCCCTGCTCATCGGCCTCGGCCTGCCGAAACGCTGGTCGGTGCGCCTCGCCTATGTCGCCTTTGCGGTGCCGCTGCTGATGGCGCTGCACACCTGGTGGCATTTTTCGACCGCATCGCAGACGAGCGGCTATGCCTTTCTCACGCGCTACTCCACCGGGCTCGATGGTGTCGGCATTGACTGAAGCTCGGCCTCAACGGCATCTCGCTGCCGCTCTTCGTGATGGCGGGGATCGTCGGTTTCGCCGCGGGACTTTACGCCATTCAGTCGCAGGCGGAGCGGTTGAAAATCTACCTGATGCTGCTCCTGATCATGCAGGGCGGGTTGATGGGCGTGTTTGCGAGCGTGGACATTTTCTTTTTCTACTTCTTCCACGAACTCGCGCTGATCCCGACCTTCATCATGATCGGCATCTGGGGTGGACGCGACCGTGGCTACGCCGCGATGAAGGTCACGATCTACCTCACCGCCGGGGCGATGATTTCGCTCGTTGGGCTGATCGCGCTCTACGTGAAGGGTGGGGCGAACAGCTTCGACCTCATCGCGATCAAGGCGCAGCTCGCAAACCATCCCATCGCGGAGTCGTTGCAGAAAACCGTTTTTGGCCTGCTCGTGCTGGGCCTCGGCATTCTGGTTTCGCTCTGGCCGCTGCACACTTGGGCGCCGCTCGGCTACGGTGCCGCGCCGAGCTCCAATGCCATGCTGCACGCGGGCGTGCTCAAGAAATTTGGCCTCTACGGCCTCATCCAGATCGCCGTGCCGCTCCTGCCCGCGGGCTTCGCGCACTGGTCGCATCCGCTCGCGTGGCTCGCGGTGGTGGGCAACATCCTTGTCGTCGGCTTCATCACCATCGCGCAGCGCGATCTCAAGCAGATGATCGGCTACAGCTCGGTGATGCACATGGGCTACGCGTTCCTCGGCATCGCGGCGGGCTCGACGCTCGGCGTGGGCGGCGTGGTGCTGATGATGGTGGCGCACGGCCTTTCGGTCGCGCTGCTCTTCCTCCTCGCGACGAGCATTCATCACCGCACGCATACCTTTGCGATGGATGAGATGGGCGGTCTCGTGCAAAAGACGCCTGTGCTCGCGGCCTTCTTTGTCGCGGCGACCTTCGCGAGCATCGGCCTCCCGGGCTTTGCCAACTTCTGGGGCGAGCTCACGATCTTCGTGGCACTGTGGAAATTCTCGCCGCTCATCACCGCGCTCGCCGTGGCGGGCGTGGTGATCTCCGCGATCTACGGTCTGCGCGCCGCGGCGCGGATCTTCTTCGGCCCGGCGACGGAGCGGATGAACACCGTCGCCGCGCAACACCCGCCGCTCGATCTGAGCTGGGCGGAAAAGATCCCCGCGCTCATCCTCCTCGCGGCGCTGCTCTTCATCGGCCTGTGGCCGAAGTCACTGTCCGACCCGATCAACGCCGCGCTGGCGCCTGCCACCCAGGTAGCGGCCACGAAGTAACGCTCTTTCGCGATGAATCTCGAAGCCGTCAAACTCGCCGCCGCGGACAACATCTGGGCCGCCATCTTTCCGGAGCTGATCCTCGGCTGCCTCGCGCTCCTGCTGCTTGTGCTGGAAATCGTTTTGCCGAAGCGGCACCACGCCCTGATCCCCGACGTCGCGATCGCGGGCATTCTCGGGACGTTCATCGGGCTCTGTCTCAACTGGGATTCGTTCAGTGCGGCGGCCGACACTTTCGGGGGCTTGTTGCACCACAGCCAGTCGGGCCAGTTGATGCGCGCGTTTTTCCTGCTGGCAGCGCTGCTCGCGGCGGTGCTGGCGCGGGTGAGTCTCGCGCAGCGGTCGATGCCGCGCGTCGAATTTTTCCACATTCTCCTCGTTGTGACGGGGGCGATGATGCTTCTCGCGCAGAGCAATCACTTCGTGATGCTGTTCGTCGCGCTCGAGACGCTGACCATCGGCCTCTACATTCTCGTCAGCTACTACCGGACGAGCACGGCCTCGCTCGAGGCGGGCCTGAAATATCTCATCATGGGCGCGCTCAGCTCCGGTATGCTGCTCTTCGGGATCGTGCTGCTCTATGGCGTGGCCGGAAATCCGGCGCTGCCCGCGCACACCGCGCAGGCGATGAACTACGGCCAGCTCGCGCTTTTTCTGACCGCGAACCCGCACCACTTCGTCGCGAGCCTCGGCATCGTGCTCGTGCTCGCCGGCGTGGC
Source organism: Opitutaceae bacterium (assembly GCA_031379235.1). Taxonomy (GTDB): domain Bacteria; phylum Verrucomicrobiota; class Verrucomicrobiia; order Opitutales; family Opitutaceae; genus ER46. Next base: position 4,952 of record JANNEY010000637.1, read on the forward strand.
CTTCAAGATCGGCGCGTTTCCCTTTCAGATTTGGGTGCCCGATGTCTATCAGGGCGCACCCACGCCGGTGACGGCGTTTCTCGCCGTGGCCTCGAAGGCCGCGGGCTTCGCCGTGTTGCTCGCGCTCTGCGGGCCGGGCGGCGCGTTTGCCGCCTACGGCTGGCTCACTGAGCCCATCCTCACGGCAATGGCCGTGGCCACGATTCTCTTCGGCAACATCGCCGCCCTCACGCAACACAATGTGAAGCGCCTCATTGGCCTCTCCGGCGTTTCACACGCGGGCTTCCTCCTCCTCGGCGTTGTGGCCTCGCGCAGTTCGCCGACGGTGGTGGGCGCGATTCAGTTCTACCTTTTCGGCTACCTCATCGCGTCATTTGCCGTCTTCGGCGTGATGACGCACCTGGCCGGTGCCGATGATTCCGATCAGGAACTCGATCACTACGCCGGTCTCGCGAAGGAAAACCCGTTTCTCGCGACCGTGCTCGCCGTGGGCCTCGGTTCGCTCGCCGGCATCCCGCCTCTGGTGGGCTTCATGGGAAAATTTCTCGTGTTTGTCGCCGTCTTCAAGGCCGGCCACGGCACCTCGCTCGCCGTCGCGATCGTCGGCGTGGTGATTTCGATCTACTACTACTTCGGCTGGATCAAGGCGGCGTTCTTCGAGACGTGGACGCCGTCCGCCGACGCCGGTGCGCTGCGCCCCGCGCGCACGCCGGTGAACCCTGCGACCGCTTTCGCCCTCGGCACCCTGGGCCTCGGTTCCGTCGTCCTCGGTTTCTATCAGGGGCCGCTCGGGCAGTGGCTGGCGCTGAAGTAATCTAGGGTGATCGGGCTTGCGCAAAGGTTGCTGGGCGGAGCGATTGGTAGTTTTCCGCTTTAGCTTCTTGCGCCGGCCGCGGCTCTTTGCGGCCATGTCTGCCGCCGCATGAGAATCACTGGACTCGCCCTCGTTCCGCCGCCCACCGCCGCCGATCTGCCGAAGGTCACGCCGGAGCTGCTGGCCTCCGTGCTGGCGCGCTACTCGCGCAGCAATCAGGGCATCGCCGCCATCCTCAGCAAAGTCGATCTCGCGAATCCGGACGCCTCGATCGACCGCATTCTTAATTTTGTCGATTACGGCCATGCCTCGATCGGCGGCCTGACCGGCGGCCTCGCCATCGCGCTCGACGATGTGTCGATGTGGCT
>JANNEY010000007.1:0-3089 GCA_031379235.1 Opitutaceae bacterium
GGCTCCGCGCAAACCGCTCCGTCCGCCGCCACCGCCTCTCCGCCCGCCACCGCATCCGGCAGTGAGACCGACGCCGTCGTTCTCAGTCCGTTCACCGTCACCTCCGCCAACGATGTCGGCTACGCTGCGGGCGATTCGCTCGCCGCGAGCCGCTTCAAGACGCGCCTGATGGATTCCGCGGCGACCGTCTCCGTCTTCACCGAGGAGTTTCTCAAAGACCTCGGCGCCAGCTCGCTCGCCGAGGTGCTCGAATACGGCGTCAACTCCAACATCGACTACGACCAAAACCGCCCCGACCCCACGATGTTCTACGTCGATGCCGGCCTGCAGAACACGCGCATCAACAACCGCGGCCTCTCCGGCTCCAGCCTCACCGATTTCTTCCGCTCGCGCATGCCCGTCGATGCCTACAACACCGGGCGCTTCGATTTCGCCTCCGGGCCAAACAGCGTCCTCTTCGGCGTCGCGAACTCCGCCGGCTCGATTAACACCTCCACGCTCCAGGCCGAGCTGCGCAAAAATCACTACAAGTTCTCCGCGCAAGCCGGCCGCTGGCAGGACTACCGCGCATCGGTCGACACCAATTTCGTCCTCGTGCCCCAGCGCGTCGCGCTCCGTGTGCTGGGCATGCACGCGCGCAAGGACAGCTGGCGCGAATGGGACAACCGCGAAGACAACCGCGTCACCGGCTCCCTTCGCGTCGTGCCCTTCAAAAAAGCCGGCACCCAAATCGTCGGCTCCTTCGAGAAGGCCAACCTCTCCGGCATGTGGTCCGTCCCCCAGAACATGGGCGACAACGTCTCCTTCTGGGAAACGCTGCCCGACTCCCAACGCCTCGTCGACAACCGCGGCACCGCCGCGCTCAACGCCAACCTCGCCGCCGCCCGCGGCCTCGAACGCATCGCCGGCAACCGCCACTTCATCGTCACCAATTCCGGCGACACCTACGCGAACACCGTCGGCGGCGTCTTTGGCGGCCTGAATCTCTACACGAGCACCAGCTTCTACGAAACCGCCGCGCAGTTTAACACCCTCGTCGGCGTCGTGCCCGGCTGGCAGTCCGCGATCTACCGCGACACGTTCCAAACCCTCCTGCCCACCTCGCCCGGCCAAGCCGCGAGCAACGGCCCCTATCAGTCCAACCTCGTCGCGCCCTATTCGGTCGGCTACGGCCCGGACACCACGAACGCCAGTGATGTCGAGCGCCTCTTCCTCCGCATCGAGCAGCCCATCGGCAAAAATCTCTTCCTCGACGTCAGCTACCAGAAAGAGACCGCGATCGGCTCCGCGTTTCGCCTCGATACTCAGATTTCCGCCGACCCGAATCTCTACATTCCCGACGCCACCGGCGGCGTGAAACCCAATCCCTTCGTCGGCCGCTACTACATCGACGGCGCCCCGCTCCGCACGATCAACACCGACAACAACGAGGCCCTGCGCGCCTCCGCCCTCTACAACCTCGACCTGAAAAAATTCGGCGAGCACAAGATCCTCGCGATGTGGGAGCGGAGCGAAAACACCAACTCCCAGCTCCAGGGCAACCAGGTGCTCATCAACACGCGCACCAATGCCCCCATCGCCAACGCCGATATCCGCAACGCCAACAACCGCGTCGACTACCGCACCTACATCACGCCCGGCATCGACTACCGCGCGTGGTTCGCCGGCACCTTCGCCGACAACAATCCCGTCCGCCTCAACGGCATCGACTACAAGAAAGATTTCACCGATCGCAGCGTCTCCGGCAACAAATCCGAGGCCAAGACCTACGTCCTCGCGACGCAAAGTTCCTTCTTCGACAAGAAGGTTTTCGTCTCCCTCGGCTTCCGCCGCGACGACTACACCACGCTCACGCGCGTGGCGTCCCTCCTCGCCGCCACCGATCCGCGCGTCACCTCTGGCTCACGCTACGCCGGCGACGGCGTCCTTACCGATCAGTATCTGCCGATTAACGACGAGTCCTTCGACACCTACACCGCCGGCGTCGTGTGGCACGCCCACAGCCGCCTCTCCTTCTTCGCCAATCAGGCGACCAACGTCGCACCCGCGATGACCAACCGCCGCGTCATCGCCAACAACTTCGACGTCCCGAGTCCCGTTCAGGGCAAGGGCTACGACACCGGCGTGATGGTGCGGCTCTTCGACAACCGCTTCAACGCCCGCCTCACCACCTTCAAGGGCGAGAATCCCGGCAACCCCGTGAATCGCGTGAACTCCGTCGTCGTCGACCACGACCGGATCATCAGCGCGCAGATGACCTCGATTAATCCCGCCACCGGTCGCACCTACATCACGCAGGCCGAGGCATTCGAGAAGTTCGTCTACCAAAAATCCCGCGGCGGCACTGTCGGCACCTACGGCGGCGCGCTCCTCGACGGTCTCTCCGACGATGTGACCACCGGCTACGAGGCCGACCTGAAGTTCAATCCGTCGCGTGCCTGGACGTTCACCGGCGCGTTTTCCTACACGAAGCTCGAGCGCGGCAACATCTTTTCTGAATTTGAACCGTGGTTCGCCTCGGTCCGGCCCTACCTCGAGCGCTTCGGCAGTCCCGCCGGCCTCGTGGATCAGAACAACAGCCCCGTCAACGTCGCCGAGCACGTGGAGCGCATGCAGCTCGCGATTGACGATGTGCGCAATGCCGGCGCCTTCGGGTTCAACAATCGCCCCTACAAGGCAAACATGTTCAACCGTTACACGTTTGGCGCCGGCAAACTCCGCGGCGTCTTCGTCGGCGGCGGCGTCCGCTGGCAGAGCCAGAACCGCATCCAGCGCGTGGTCACCGGTCTCTCCACGGCGGGCCGCCCGATCTACGGCGCGACGCTCTTCGGCCCCGAAATCCTCGAGGTGGACGCGCTGCTCGGTTTCTCGGGCAAAACCAATTTCTTTGGCGAGCGCACCAACTGGCGCGCCCAACTCAACGGCTACAACGTCCTGAACAACCGCGAAATTCAGGTGCTGCGCTATTCCGCCGATGGCACCCGCCTCTGGCGCGTGACCCCGCGCGCCCCCGGAAGCTGGCGCGCCTCGTTCTCCGTCGATCTGTAATGCGCGCGGAAATTGACCGAGCCAAATACGCGGCGTTGTTC
>JANNEY010000008.1:0-3649 GCA_031379235.1 Opitutaceae bacterium
CGTGAACCACACCTTCGTCCCTGCATACGCCTCGATCTCCGGCGTGTGCCGGTGCTTGAACACCTCATACGGCCCGCGATGGAAACCGAGATGCGCCTCGAGTCCAAAAAGCGCGCCGACGCAGCCGGCATCAAGGTCTTCGCCGACAATCTCCGCGAACTCCTCCTCGCCGCTCCGCTCGGCCAGAAGGCCGTCATGGCCATCGACCCCGGCATCCGCACCGGTTGCAAGGTCGTGATCCTCGATCGCCAGGGAAAGCTCCTGCATAACGACGTCGTCTTCCCCGATCGCATGGAGGTCGAGGCGAAGGAAAAACTGACCGGCTTCGTGAAATTTTTCCAGGTCGAGGCCGTCGCCATCGGCAACGGGACCGCCGGCCGTGAGACCGAAGCCTTTGTCCGCACGCTCGGCCTCTCGGGCGCGATTCCCATTGTGATGGTCAACGAATCCGGCGCCTCCATCTACTCCGCCAGCGACGTCGCCCGCGAAGAATTTCCCGATCACGATCTCACCGTGCGCGGCGCCGTCTCCATCGGCCGCCGTCTCATGGACCCGCTCGCCGAACTCGTGAAGCTCGACCCGAAATCCATCGGCGTCGGCCAATACCAGCACGACGTAGATCAGTCCGCCCTCAAGCGCTCCCTCGACGATACCGTCGTTAGCTCTGTGAACGGCGTCGGCGTCGAACTCAACACCGCCTCGAAACAACTCCTCAGCTACGTGTCCGGCCTCAATGCGGCGACCGCCGCCGCCATCGTCGCCCGCCGCAACGAGCACGGCGCCTTCAAATCCCGCGCCGACCTCAAGGAGGTTCCGCGCCTCGGCCCGAAAGCCTTTGAGCAGGCGGCCGGCTTCCTCCGCATCCGCGACGCCGCCCACCCGCTCGACGCCAGCGCCGTCCACCCCGAGCGCTACCCGCTCGTGGAAAAAATGGCCGCCGATGCCGGCACCAGCGTCGCCGAGCTCATCCGCGATCCGAAGCAGCGCGCGAAGATCAAACTCGAGAACTACGTCACCGCCGACGTCGGCCTGCCCACGCTCACCGACATCATCACCGAGCTCGCGAAGCCCGGCCGAGACCCGCGCGAAAAATTCGAAGTCTTCGCCTTCTCCGCCGATGTGCACCGCCCCGAAGATCTCAAGCCCGGGATGAAACTCCCCGGCATCGTGACCAACGTTACAGCATTCGGCGCGTTCGTGGACATCGGCGTCCATCAAGACGGTCTCGTCCACGTCAGCCAGCTCGCCGACAGTTTCGTGAAAGAGCCCAGCGCCGTCGTGAAGCCCGGCCAAAAAGTTCAGGTCACCGTCACCGAGATCGATCTACCGCGTAACCGCATCGCCCTCTCGATGCGCAGCAATCCCACCCTCGGCCCGAAGACGGCCAACACCGGCAGCCCCGGTGGCCCGCGCTCCCCCGGCTCCGGCCCGCGGCCCGGCGGCCACCCCGTTCCATCCGCCCCGCGCCCGCCCGCCGCCGTAAACAACGACTGGTTCGCCGCCGCGCTGAACAAAAAGCGCTGAGTTTTTTTGCCTTTCGAATCACGGCGCGATTTTCTATCTCACAAACGTCCGCCGTCCGAGTCTACCCCTTCGCATGCCCAACTCAAAAAGCCTCCCGCCTGAACTCACCGCCAAATTGATCCTCCGTGGCGTCCACCTTGAAATCACCGATGCGCTGCGCACCGCGGCGGCCGAAAAAACCGCGCGGCTCCTCCGCCACAACGACCATCTCGTCCGCCTGCGCGTCGACCTCGAGCTCGACAAAACCCACGGCGTCGGCGCCCGCTTCATCGCCAAGGGCCACATCGAGATCGCCGGCCCGGATTTGATCGCCAGCGTTTCCAGCGAAGACGCCTACAAGTCCCTCGATCTGCTCGTCGACAAACTCGACAGTCTCCTGCGCCGCCGCCACGGCCTGCACAAGGACAAGCGCAATCACCCGCACGCCGTCGAACTCGACACGACTCTGCCCAAGATCGAGTAATACCAACGTCCCTTGAAGTTTGGACTTCTCGCGGGTGGGGCCGCTTCTCCGCAAGCGGCCTGAGTTCCAGCCGGCGAGTCGCCCTGCAACCCAGGCCGGCTCGGAGCGCCGGCCCCACCTCGGAATAGTCTGATCGTCACGGGACGTTGGTATCAGCAGATTTTTCCGGCCAGCCGCAGCAAAGGCGCACCCGCCACGGGCGCGCCTTTTTTATGCTCGGCGGGCGGCTGCAGCGCCACGCGCCGCGCCCTCGAACGCCAACCTCACCGATACGGCTGGTGCAGCTCGACGGGTTTTTGCTTTTTCTGTTTCGAGCGCAGCTTGAGATTCAACATCTCGACCGCAAAGGCGAAGGCCATGGAGAAGTAGATGTAGCCTTTCGGAATATGGAAGTGCAGGCCCTCGCCGAGCAGCGTCACGCCGATGAGGATGAGGAAGCTGAGCGCGAGCATCTTCAACGTCGGGTGCTGGTTCACGAAATCGCTGATCCTGGTGGCAAACACGAGCATCACCCCGAGCGCGATAATGACGGCGGTGATCATGACCCAGATATTGTCGGCCATGCCGACGGCCGTGATCACGGAGTCGAGCGAGAAGACAATATCGAGCAGCAGGATTTGGACGATGACGCTCGCAAATGACGCCCGGCCGCGACCAGCCGTCGCGTGACCGTCTTCATCCTCAAGTTTCTCGTGCACCTCCCGGACACTTTTCCAAATCAGAAAGAGACCGCCGAGGAGCAGGACCAAATCGCGGCCCGAAACCCCGGACTGAAGGATCGGCAACGTGAACAGCGGTTTCGTCAGCCCCATGATCCACGTGAGGCTCAGGAGGAGGAGAATGCGCGTGATCAGCGCGAGCATGAGTCCGAGCTTCCGCGCCTTGGCCTGTTGCTCGGCGGGAAGTTTCCCGGCGAGAATCGCGATGAAGATGATGTTGTCGATGCCGAGCACGATCTCGAGCGCCGTGAGCGTGAGCAGTGAGATCCAGATTTGCGGGTCGGTGAGCCAGTCCATAGTGCCGTGAGGAAGGCGGTTCGCGTCAACGCGGTCAATGCGCAGCGGCTTGAAAAAAGGGCCCGTCTTTCGAACCCGTTTTCCTGGGCGCAGGGAAAGTTTGATTCGCTTTCCGCGATCAGCACGCTCACCGCGCGCTCCCGCCCCGCCCGTGTCCAACGCATCCAGCCACGCCGTTTTTCTCAGCTATGCGTCGCAAGACGCGGAGGCGGTCACGCGCATCTGCGCCGCACTGCGCGCCGCGGGGGTCGAAGTGTGGTTTGACCAGAGCGAACTCATCGGGGGCGATCAGTGGGATCGCGAAATCCGCGGGCAGGTGAAATCGTGCGCGCTGTTCGTGCCGGTGATTTCCGCGGCGACGCAGGCTCGGCTCGAAGGCTACTTCCGGCTCGAATGGAAACTTGCCGCCCAGCGCACGCACACGATGGCGGACGCGAAACCGTTCCTGCTTCCCGTCGTGATCGACGCCACGCGCGATGCCGAGGCGCATGTGCCCGATGAATTCCGCGCCGTGCAGTGGACGCGGCTGCCCGCCGGCGAGACGAACACCGCGTTCTGCGCGCGCGTGAAAACATTACTGAGCGCAGATTCCGTTGTAGGGCGGGGGGGGGGGGGGGGCGCCGCCGGCGCGCGAGGGAGCGCGGGG
>JANNEY010000157.1:0-4286 GCA_031379235.1 Opitutaceae bacterium
GATGACGACGTTGTCGCTCCTGTAGTGCGCGGCGTAGAACGCCTTCACATCTTCGAGCGTGATGCTCTTCAGCGACGCGACCGTGCCGGCACCGAGGTGGGCGTAGGGCGTGTCGGCAAAGATCTCGCCGTAGAGCACGGCCTTGCCGAGTTCCTCGTCGCTGGAGAAGCGCAGGTTGTTCTCGATGAAATTCAGCGTGCGGCTCTTCAATCGATCAAGGTCCTCCTGCTTGAAGGCGGGTGCCAGCACGGCGTCGCGCAGGAGCGGGTAGAAATCGCCGAGGTTGTCGAGGTGCGTGCGGCCGGTGATGACAGTCATCTCGGTCGACGCCGCCGCGCCGTAGCCCGAGGCGAGCGGGAAGAGTTTGTCGAGAATCTCGTCGTAGCGGAGTTTCTGCGTGGCGGCCTCGGTGAGCATCGAGGCGGTGAGCGCCGCGAGGCCTTCCTTGCCGGTGGGATCGTTTTGGGCGCCGACCTTGAACCAAAGGCGGAAGGAAACCGTCGGGTCGTTGGCGACGGGGACGAGGATCGGGGCCGACGGATCGCGCGGCGTGGCGGCATGAGTCACTGAAGTTGTGGCCGCAAAGAGGCACAAGATGGCCGCGGCGTGCCGACGGAGATCACGCGTGCGCCTATAGGCGCCTTGGGAGCTGGTTTCGCCCTCTGATTCTTTGTGCCCCTTGGCGGCAAAAATAGAGCGGCTCATGACTGGCCTCCTTTCAGCACGATCACGTTGCGGCGTTCGGGGACGAAATATTTTTTCGCGGCGCGCATGAGGTCTTCGGCGGTGACGGCGTCGGCCGCGGCGTAGAGGCGGTCGATGACCGTGATGTCACCGGTGAGCGAGATGAAGCGCGCCAGGCCGCCGGCGACGGCGTCGGGCGTATCGAGGCCCATCAGGAACGAGTATTTGTTGCGGCGCTTGAGATCGCGGAGGCGCGTGGCGTCGACGGGCGTCGTCTTGAACTGCTCGATCGTGGCGTAGATTTCGTCGCGGATGGCGGTGATGTCTTCGGGCTTTTTGATCATCGCGTAAACGGAGAAGAGCGGTTGGTCGCGGTTCATGGGGATGCTGGCAGCGAGCATCTGCACCCGCTGCTCGCGGAGGAGGAGACGCTTTCGCAGTTCGCTGGTCTCGCCAAACGCCAGCTCGCCGAGCAGCAGTGCGGCGACGTAGTCCTTGTTGGCCGGATCAAAGGCGTCGCCCTTGTAGGCGACGGCGAGGATAGGGAGCGTTTTGCCGGGATAGGAAACCTCGGCGGTGCGCTCGGCCTTTTGGGGCGGCTCGGGCGTGACCGCGGGGGCAGTGTAGCCCTTGGCCCAACCACCGTAGTGTTGCTCGATGAGGGCGAGCGTGGGCTTCGACGGGAAGTCGCCCGCGATCACGAGCACGACGTTTTCTGGGCGATAGAAACGTTTGAAGAACGACAGGCTATAGTCGAATTGGCCGGCCATGACCATGATGTCGCGCTCGAAGCCGATGGTCGTGTGCTTGTAGGTGTGCGAGTCGTAGGCGAGATCCTGCATGCGCTCGTGGAGCAGCGAGAAAGGGCTCGCGATGTTTTTCCGATATTCGCCGTAGACGGCGCCGGCTTCCGTCTGGAAAACGATTTTCGAGAAGGCGAGATTTTGAAAACGGTCCGCTTCGATCTCGATGACCTTGGGCAAATCCTCGGCGGCGAACTTGAGGTGGTAAGCGGTGTGGTCGTCGGTCGTGTAGGCGTTGGTGTTGGCGCCGATCTTGGTGACGATACCCTCATAGACGGCCTGCGGAAACTTCGGCGTGCCGCGAAACATCATGTGCTCGAAGAAGTGCGCGAAGCCGGACTTGCCTTCCTCGACCTCGTCGCGGCTGCCGGTGCGCACGACGGAGTAATAGGCGACGACGCCCGGACTCTGCATCGGCACGAAGATCGCCGTGAGGCCGTTGGGCAGCGTGTGCGTTTCGTAGGGGTAGGGGAAGACGCGCGGCGTCGGCGCGGCGGCAAAAGCTGCGCTCGCGAGGGCGAGCAGCAGGGCGGGGAGTTTGAGCGAAGGCATGGTTTGCGCGGAAAGAATCCCGCGGGGCCAGGATCGTCAAATGGGAAGCTGTCGGCGGGGTTTCCCTACCGGGCGGGATGGCGCGCGGCGTCGGCGTCGATCGCCACCCCCTCGCGCGCCAGTTCGCTGCGCAAGGGCGTGAGAAAAACCTCGGCGAAGGCCTCGATCTGAAACGAGACCTCGCCGGCGGGTTGATCGCGGACGAGCGCGATGGTGTCGGCCAGTTCCAAGATGCTTTCGTCGGTGAAGTGCTCCTCGAGCACCGACTGGCTGCCTGCGTGGGCGACGAGGGTGGCGCAGTAGCGTTCCACATCGGGCGCGGCCGGAGTGAGCGTGACCCGGCCGGTGAGCCGGGCGCGGGCGATGCGCGTGGCGCAGGCGGCGAGCGTTTCATAGGCAAACGCGAGGTTGGCGAGGCGGGCCTGCCGAAGCAGGTCCGGACGTTGGGCGAGAAGGGTCGAGAGTTTTTTCATGGGAATTCCTCCGTGCGGCTGGCTGGTCGGTTGAAGGTTGAACAACTCCACTCATCACGATGACGGACGGGATCCGCGGACGCCGTTGCGCCCGGGGCGATCTTCACTGCTGACGACAAAAATGCTGTCGCTCACTACTGGCGCTGCGCTGTCTCACTGTCGGACTCAAATCACGATAACCACCGTGCATCTGGACACTGACCGGACTGGCGGAGGAGAACGGGAGGCATGATGCGTGCGGGCGCAAGGGAAATTTCACGCGGCACGTGATAGCCGGGAAACTCGCGCTGATTTCGCCGCGGGAGTGGGCGCCCTCCTTGCTCGGGTGCAGGCGCGCCCGCTGATTATTTTTTCGCGCCGGCATCGCCGGGCGGTTTTTCGCGCAGCTCCTCCACCAGATTGCCGATGGAGCCGCACATGCGGGCGAGTTCGCCGTCGCCGGGCGGGCGCGGCAGCACGGTGAGGACGTCGCCGCCACGAATCCGTTCCGCCGCGAGCCGCACGCTGCGCAGCCGACGCGAGAGCCGGCCGGCGGAGATCCAGCTTATGGTCACGAGTGCGACGGTGAGCAGCGCGCCCCAGGCGAAGAGCGTGCGCTGCAATTCGCGCGCGGGCGCCAGCACGAGATCCGCGGGCTGGCGCACGACGATCAACCAGCCGAGCCCGCGATACTCGCGATAGCCGCGGCTGCGGGCGAAGCCCGTGACATAGCCGGTGCCGCCGGTGGTGGATTCGAGCAGGGTGCCGCGAAATTTTCGCGGATCAGGCAGCGCCGGAGCCTCGGGCGGCTGCGTCCAGCCTGAGCCGCCGGAATCGAGCAGCACTTCGCCCGTCGCGCTGTAAACCGTGACGCCGATGCGCTCGCGGCGCGCGCTCTCGGGCACGACGGAAAACTGCACCTCCCGCACCCATTCCCAATTCAGATGAGCGCCGAGCACGCCGAGCAACGGTCCATCGGCTGACGGCACCGGCACCGCGAGATCGAGGTAGCGGGCGGCGCGCGTGTCACCGCCGGGGTTGAGCTCACTCGTGAGCGCGGGCAACTCGGCCGGTCCGGCCGTGTGGTTGCGCTCGCGCGCAAACCGGAACCACGGGCGGTTGGCGACGGTGGTGCCATCGAAGAGGCCCGCGGTTGCGGCGCGCACCGTGCCGCCCGCATCCGCAAACCCGACCCACGCGAAGTCGCGGGCGTTGTCCTGGATCAGCTCAAGCAGTTTTCGGCGATCCGCCGCCGGGGTGTCGCGCTGGCGCATCGGGGCGAGGCTCGCGGCGAGCTGCAGATCGTGATGGCGCGCGAGGATGACGCGATCGAGCTTGTCTCCGAGTTGGAAGGCGAGCGTCTCGAAATTCGCGCCGGCCTGCCGCTCCAGTGAGCGGCGGACCAGCGTGCCCGCGAGGGTCGCGGCGAGGAGGGTGAAGGCGAGCGTGCCGACACCCGTGACGAGCACCGCGCGGGCGCGCAGGCTCAGCCGTGGATCGAAAATCCACCACCAATCATCAGGGGCGGAACCGGGAGCAGGGCGGCGTGACATCGTGGGGCAGGACGCGGCGAGGGGAAAGAAGTGACGCGGGCGGTTTGCGCGGAGCGTGGGGCTTCAGCCACGGTGGGTAACGAAAACCTCAAGGTCCAGGTCGCGGGCAGAAGGGCCGCGTTTCGGCGGACCCCTCTGAGCCGAAACGATGCCGTTGAATTCAAGATCGCTCGCGAGTTTGTCGGTTTGAGGTGGGCCGTGCGCTCCGCGCGCGGCATGGGCAGGTCCGCCCGCGTTTGCCG
>JANNEY010000210.1:0-18395 GCA_031379235.1 Opitutaceae bacterium
GCGGGTCCATTGCACGCGGAGAAATTCGGCGGGGACGCTCGCGCCGTTTTCCTTGGTGTCGTCGATCACGACGGGGGCGATGAAGGGGACGCCCTCGGCGAGGAGGTGCGTCTGGTCAACGGCGAGTTTCCACTCGAGGCGGAAGTAGCCTTTGGCGCGCTCCTCGGTGTGCTGTGAGATGACGGGGAGGAAAAGGGTGCAGTCGTTGATCTGTTTCCGAATCTTGCCGTCCCAGGTGTCGCCGCCGCGGAGTTCGTTTTCGTCGAACCAGACATCGAGGCCCGAGCTGCGGAGCGCCTCGGCGATGCGGCGCGCGGCGGCGGCGTCATCGCGCGCGTAGCTGAGGAAAATCGCCTGGGGCGAAGGATCGGGCATGGGGGAGGCGGGAAGCGAGAAACGCGAACTTGTGGGCAAGGCGCTGGGTGGTGGCGAGGGGATTGTGCCGGGGCCATGTCTCGCAGCGCGCCTTCCGTCGCGTGGGTCCGTGGTGGGCCGTGCGCTCCGCGCGCGGCAGGGCGAGGCTTGAACGCACTCGCGATCCGCCGCCCGCGGAGCGGCCGGCCCATCTCGGACAGAACCCGCGACAAAGTGAGATGAGCCCGATGCTTCGCGTCGGGCATAAAAGCGGTTGCCCGTGCCGGGCCGCGGCCTGAACGTGCCCACCGTCGTTCATGTCGCTGCCGCCCATCCTCATCATCGAAGACGAGCCCGCGATCGCGGACACGCTCCTCTATGCGCTCAAGACCGAGGGGTTTGCGCCGGAGTGGTGCGCGACCGGGCGCGCGGGGCTGGCGGCGCTCGCGGCGAAATCGTTTGCGCTCGTCGTGCTTGACGTGGGTTTGCCCGACGGGTCGGGCTTTGAATTTTGCAAAACGATCCGGACGCAGTCGGCCGTGCCGGTGATTTTCCTGACCGCGCGCAACACCGAGCTCGATCGCGTGCTCGGGCTGGAACTTGGCGGCGACGATTATCTCGTGAAACCGTTCAGTCCGCGCGAGCTCACGGCGCGGGTGAAGGCGATTCTGCGGAGGGCGAATGGTGCGGGCGGCGATCTTCAAGGTGGGGCCGCTGCTCCGAAGCGGACTGAGGTTCAAGGCGCGATGGCCGCTGCAACCCAGGCCGGGTCGGAGAGCCGGCCCCACCCGGAGATTGTTGTCGATGCGGAAGGCTGTGTGATTCGTTACCGCGGCGTGGCGCTGGAACTCACGCGTTACGAGTTTCGGCTGCTCAAGGCGCTGGTGGCGAAGCCGGGCCGCGTATTCTCGCGCGATCAATTGATGACCGCGGCGTGGGAAGATCCCGGCGCGAGCCTCGATCGCACGGTGGATGCGCACATCAAGATGCTGCGGGCGAAACTCCGCGTGATAGCGCCGGAGGAAGATCCGATTCAGACGCATCGCGGGCTCGGCTATTCGCTGCGGGCGGGGCGTTGAACGCGCGTGAAAATTCGCACCGCGATTTTTGGCGTCTATGTCTCGGCCTCGGCGGTGGGCTTCGTTTTGATGATGGCGCTGGTGCTCCGGGATGTGCGGTTGCGCTATGTCGAGTCGATGCGGCGCACCCTGGCCGACACGGCGGCGTTTCTGGGGGCCTCGGTGATGCAGGATATTCCGGCGGACGACACGTGGCCGCGAAAACTCGCGACGCTGCCGCCCAACGCGGACTTGCTCCGCGTTTTTGCCTGCGATCGGGCGGGGCGCGTGGTGTTCGACTCGGCGCGCGGCGGCGATGTGGGAAAAATATATGCGCTGACGGCGCGGAGTGCAGGCGATGGGCCGGGGCGCGAGTCGGAAGCGGCCGAGATTTCAGAAGTCGAACAGGGCGAGCTGCGGGTGGCCGCGCCGGTGCGCCGCGCGGGCGAGCGGATTGGGTGGGTGGGCGTGGGCCGGCCGCTTTCCACGGTGGTGGAGGCGGTGACGCGGGCGCGTTGGCGGCTCGTGTGGTCGCTCGGCGCGATTGCGGCGGTGATGGTCGCGGCGGGCTGGTGGATTTCCTCGAAGATCACCCACTCGATCGAGCGGTTGACGGATTACGCGCTGGCGGTGCGCGACGGGAAAAATGTTTCCCCACCGGCTTCGCGCGCGCGTGAAGTCGCCGCACTGGCGCAGGCGTTTGAGGAGATGCGGGGCGCGCTGGAAGGGAAGGCCTACGTCGAGCGCTACACGCAGGCGCTGGCGCACGAGTTCAAGGCGCCATTAACCGCGATTCGCGGTGCAGCCGAGTTGCTCGCGGAAAATCCACCGGAGCCCGAGCGCTCGAAATTCATCGCGAACCTCCGCGCCGAGTCGGAGCGGCTGCGGCTCATCGTGGATCGTTTGCTGGAGCTCGCGGCGCTGGAGTCGCGGCGCGCGGGCGCGGTGATGACCGAGGTCGAGCTGATGGGCGTGGTCCGTGACGTGCAGGCCGCGGCCGCGGGCACAGCGGCGGGGCGAACGATCCGAGTTGAGGGCCCGGCCACGACCGCGGCGCGGGTGCGCGGCGAGCGTTTCCTGATCGCGCAGGCGCTCGGCAATCTCGTGCAAAACGCGCTGGAATTTTCTCCCCCGGCGGGCGAGGTGACGGTGACGTTGCGCATCGCGGCCGGTCGCGCAGTCGTGAGCGTGGAGGATAACGGGCCGGGCGTGCCGGACTTCGCGGTGGCGCGGGTCTTCGAGCGTTTCTATTCGCTGCCGCGGCCGGACACCGGCCGCAAGAGCAGCGGGCTCGGCCTCAGCATCGTGCATGAAGTCGCCCGTCTGCACGGTGGCGAGGCGACGCTGGAAAACCGCGCGGGTGGCGGGGCGCGCGCCGTGTTCTCGCTGCCGCTGGCGTAAGGCTTCATCGCGATTTCACGCTGGCTTCATTTGGAGTTCATGCGGGTGGGGCACGATGGGCGCCATGGAACCTCCGCCTGTCCTTCCCACTCGTGCTCGGGTCGCGCGCCGCAATGCGGTCACGCTCAAGCTGCTCTTCATCGCCGGCCTCGTGCTCCTGCTGCACGTGCCGCTGCACTTGATCAACGGACTACGCGAAGAGCGGAGCAATAATCTCAAACAAGCATTGCAACGCACCACGGTGATGGCGCCGGCGAAGGCGGTGAACGTCGTGCCCGCGCGGGGTAATTTCGACGCCTACCGGATGGTGGATCGTTCGCTGAAGCACGCGGTGCTCGTGCTCGCGCTCGTGTTTACGGCGTTCTTTCTTTTCGAAATGCTCAGCGGCCTGCGGCTGCACGCGGCGCAATACGGGCTCGTCGGGGCGGCGCTCTGCCTCTTCTACCTCGCGCTCCTGGCCCTGGGAGAAGTCACGAAACCCGGAGTGGCGTATGCCGGAGCGGCCGTGGCGTCGTCGGGCCTCATCGTGTGCTACAGTGCCGCGATTCTGCGCAGTTGGGTGCGGGCAGGGCTGATCGCGGCGCTGCTCGGTGGCGTGCACAGCGTGCTCTTCGTGGTGTTGCAGATGGAGGACTTCGCGTTGCTCGCGGGCACGGCCGCGCTGTTTGTCGCGCTGGCTGTCGTGATGTTTTTTACGCGCAACGTCGACTGGCACGCGCAGGAAGCGGGCGCGGCGACGAGCCCGGAGGTGGCGCGATGAAACCGAAACGACTGCCGCGCCTCTGGTGTGCGCTACAGGGTCTGCTGCCGCTCAACGCCTGTCTCGCCGCGCAGCGCGGGGAGCTGGCGTGGCCGGCGGAGCCGATGGTTTCCAAAGGTGGGCTTCGCCGCCCCGACGCTCGCAAACGCCAGGGCTCCCTCCGAAGCGAAAGGAGTGAACGTGATCTGGCGCCCTGATCCACTGATCTTTCAGCAGAAATTGGGAGCGTGGGCCATCCGTGGCGTTTGTTGTGCGGCGCCAAGTTTTGTTTGGGCCACGATGGGTGAATTCAAGCAGCCCGCTCACATTTTGGCGATGGTCGCGGGCGTCGCCACCTACGTGCTCGCCTTTGCTTGGGCGACGGAGCTGCCGGTCTATTGCACGCGGGTGGAGCCCGGAGATTTCGGCACCGCGCTGCGCCTCGGCGCAAATATCCGGGCGGCGATCGCGCCGCTGATGTTCTTTGGTCCCGATACCGTTTTGGGCGTGGGCTCGCTTATGGTTGTGGAGAAAACGGTCCGTGCTTTCGGCGTCGCGCAGCTTTCGGTGCAAGCGGGCTCCTTCTGGCTGACCTACGCGACGACCTTGACGCAAGGGGCGCTGGTGTCGGTTACGATGTTGGTCGTCGTGCTGCTTGTTTGGGGCGTTCGGGCTTTATGGAAATGTCATCGAGGTGGAAATGGCTTTGCAGCGCCGGGCTAAGTGCTGTGCTTTGAGCCGAATGGCGCTGTGCGAAATCAAAATCGAAATTCTGTTTGGGAGTGCGGCGGCCGCCGATGAAACGCTCTTGGAGCTCGGCCTCGAAAATTGGAGCGTTTTGGAAGACGTAATTGCGAAGCGGGCGTGGGTGGCGGGGATTTGCGCCGACGAAGCGTCGGCGTCGACGCAGTGGAGCGAACTCGCGCCGCCACTCACAGCCGCCGGCGTCGTGCTCGTGGCGGCAGCGGTGGTGCGAGTGCTGGCCGATGCCGATTGGCGGGACAGCTACAAGGCGCACTTTCATGCGTGGCAGTTTGGGCGGCTGCATTGGGTGCCGGTGTGGGAGCGGGAGAAATTCTCGCTGCCGCCGGGCGAGGCCGTGCTCTGGCTTGATCCAGGTCTGGCGTTTGGGACGGGCAATCACGAGACGACGCGGCTGTGCGTGGAGCGACTCGTGGGGATCGCGGCGGCGGGAGCGCGGAAACCGGAGACGATGCGCGTGGTGGATGCGGGGTGCGGGTCCGGGATCCTTGCGCTGTCGGCGGCGCTGCTGGGTTTTCGCGCGGTGTCCGGGTTCGACAACGATCCCGAGGCGGTGCGGGTGAGCGAAGAAAACGCCGCGCTCAACGGGCTCACGGACAAAGTGACATTTCACCTCGGCGACCTTTCAACCGGATTCGCGGCCGGGCCGAGTGACGTCGTCCTGGCCAATATCCTCGGCAACGTGCTGATTCAGTTTGGGGGTGAGTTGACGCGCGCGGTGGCACCGGGCGGCACCCTGATTTTGAGCGGTATCCTGGCGATGGAGGTCGGGCAGGTGCGAACGGCGTTTGCTGCGGTCGTGCCCGACTGGCCGCAGGAATCGCGCACGATGGGCGAGTGGAGCGATGTGATGCTGGCGAGGCCGACGCAGTCGTTCCGTCCCGGCTCTCCCGCGCCGGCTACCGATCGGTTGTAGCCCGCTTCGGGAGAAGCGGGATGTTCCATGGCCGAACGGCGCTCAGGGAAAAAGCACCCGCCCCGCGGCGCGGTCGGTGGCGAGTTTTTTCAGAAATTCCGCCCGGGAAATCTCCCGCGCCCCAAGCCGCGCGAAGTGCGGCGTGAGTTGCTGGATGTCGATCCACGTGGAGCCGCGGGCGCGCAAGTGCTCAATCAGGTGGAGCACGCAGAGTTTCGACGCGTCATCGATGCGGTGAAACATGCTCTCGCCCGTGAACACGCCGGCGGCGCTGACGCCGTAGAGGCCGCCCACGAGTTCGTCGCCGTCCCAGACCTCGACGCTGTGCGCGTGGCCGAGACGATGCACCTCGATGTAAGCGGCGGCCATCGTGGGCAAAATCCACGTGCCGCCCTGTCCGGGCCGCGCGGCGGCGGCACACGCGCGAATCACCCGCTCGAAGGCGCGATCGATGGTGAAGCGCAGGTGGGCGAGCCGGCGCTGTGACTTGCGGAGGTTGTGCGGCACGTGCAGATCGGCGAACTCCAGAATCGCCCGCTGCGGCGGGCAGACCCACGGAATCGGGTGGTGTGGCCCGCCGTCAGGCCACGGGAAAATTCCATGCCGATAGGCGGAGATGATGCGCACGGGCGAGAGATTGAAATCAAGCGCGACAAGCCCGAGGTCATCGTCAGGATCGGGGGTGGGCCATTCCGGTGCGGGCATGCGGGAGTCGACCGGCAGTTTACGGCGCGGGTCGCCGCCGTCGAGACTGCGCTCCGCACCTCACGCACAGACAATTCGTGCGCCGGGGACTCGCAGATGCATTTTTTTTTGAAACGCCCCGGATAATGCCTTGCCTGAGGGCGCGCGAGGGCACTTGGCTGGCGCGATTGAGATGACTCCGCGCGACGATGCTACCTTGCTCCAAGCCGTGGCGCTGCGCGATGAAGCGGCGTTTGCGGAGCTGTATGATCGGTTGGCGCGGCCGGTGTTTTCACTCGTGGTCCGGGTGCTGCGCTCGCGGGCAGAGGCCGAGGAAGTTTTACAGGAGGCGTTCTGGCAGGTCTGGGAGCGTGCGCCGGATTTTCGACGGGAGCTCGGCTCGCCGTTTTCCTGGGTCGTGACGATCGCGCGGCGCAAGGCCATCGACCGCCTGCGCGCGAATTCGCGCCACACGAAGCGCATCGAGGAGGCGCAGGGCCTGCGCAACGACGACGACTTTATTGCGCCGGCGGGGCTGGAGGCCCTGGCGACCGACGAACGCAGCGACGCGGTGCGGGCGGCTCTCGCCAAACTTAACGTCGAGGAGCGGCGCGCCATCGCGCTCGCGTTTTTCGACGGTCTCACCCACGACGAGATCGCCACGGCCCTGAAGGCGCCGGTCGGGACGATCAAGGCCCGCATCCGGCGCGGGATGTTGAAACTCAAACCGGCCCTGGCCCACGTGCATCTGACGGCATCCGTCTAATCAGCCATGAGTGCGAAACCCAAAAAAAAATCGCGGCGCATGACGGTGGCAACGCCTTTT
Organism: Opitutaceae bacterium; assembly: GCA_031379235.1. GTDB lineage: Bacteria > Verrucomicrobiota > Verrucomicrobiia > Opitutales > Opitutaceae > ER46. Next base: position 6,741 of record JANNEY010000210.1, read on the forward strand.
CCCGACGAAAAACTTGGCGCGACCGTAGCCCAGCTGGCACTGGCGGCACCGCGGGCGAGCGGACCGTCGCCGCGCGTGAAGGAAATCCTGTTGGGTCGCATCCGTGCGGCGCGGGCCGGGGAAAACGCGAACGTCCGGGCCGGCTGGCGGTTTGAATCGGCGGGCGTGGCCGAGGGCTGGAGCTCAGGCAAAGTTCCCGGCGTGCGTTTTAAAACCCTCTCGATCGACGAGACCCGCGATGTCGTGATGCTCCTGATGGAGATGGCGCCGGGAGCGCGTTTCCCGGATCATGCGCATACGGCGGGCGGCGATGAAGGCCTGGTGATTTCCGGCGACGTGATTACGGGCGGCCGATTGATGCGGGCCGGCGACTACTATTTTGCCGCCGAGGGGACGACGCAGGGTGAGACCGTGAGCCCGAGCGGCTGCACGGCGCTGCTCAGCCTCACGGCGCGGGCGTGGAAACAATGGCGCACGGCGCTCATGCCCGCATGAGATTTCTGCGGCGCACGTTGGCGCGGTGCGCGGCGCTCTTAGCGCTGACGGCATTTTTGCGCGCCCACGATCCGGGCATCAGCACGGCGCAGGGCGAATTGCGCGCCGAGACCTTGGTGCTCACGACCGGGTTTGCGCCGGCGGACGTGCAGCAACTCCTGCCACCGGCCTTGCGCCACGAGGGCTCGTGGACGCAAAGTGAGTTTGACGCTGCGCACGAGCGGCTGCTTGCGATGGCGCCGCAGCTTTGGGAGATTAGGAATGGCGGTAGCGCGGTGAGTCCGCGCGAGGTGCGCGTGGAATTGCTCCCGGGAGACAATGTGAGTTTCACCCTCGTGTTTCCCCGGGGGCCGGGTCGGCCGCCGCTTACGCTGCGGGCGTTAAAACTCACGGAGCTGCCCTCGGGCCACCGGCAATTCGTGATTGTTGCCGATGAACTTGGAGCGGTGATCGCGAAGAAGTTGATGAAGGCCGGGGATGCCGCACTGGAAATCCCGACCGCGGCGGCTGAGTCCGTCGTGAGGGCTTCGGCTGACGGTGGTGTTTTGGCAACGCCGGCGGCCGGCACGGCGACGTGGTGGGAATTTGTGAAACTTGGCGTCGAGCATATTGCGACCGGTTACGATCACCTGTTGTTTCTTTTTGGCCTGCTGGTGGTGTGCCGGAGCTTTCGCTCGATCGTCGCGATCATTTCGTGCTTCACCCTGGCCCATTCCATCACCCTGGCCTTGGCGACGTTGGACTGGGTGAACTTGCCGGCCCGGCTCGTCGAACCGGCGATTGCGGCCTCGATTGTTTTCGTGGGCGTAGAGAATGTATTGCGCCGCGGCGAAGAGCCCCGCGGACGCTGGGCGCTCACGTTTGTATTTGGGCTCATTCACGGCTTCGGGTTCGCAAGCGTGCTCCGCGATCTCGGTGTCGGTCGCGGTGGCGACGGCATCGCGATGCCGTTGGTGACTTTCAATCTCGGCGTGGAGCTCGGCCAGATCGTGATCGCCGCGGTGGTGCTGCCGCTCGTGTGGTGGCTGCGGAAAAATGATAAATTTGTTGCCCGTGGCGTGCCTGCGCTCTCGGTGGTCGTAGCACTGGCGGGGCTTTATTGGCTGCTGGAGCGAACGGTGTTCGCCTGAGGGTAGGGCGCGCCTACGTTGCCGGCTTCGCGATAGATGCAGAAAAATTCGGCGATAATATTTGTGCCCATGCATCCTCACGCGCATCCGGTGCGAACGATGAGCGATGTTTGGCTTTCTTCGTATCCTGATCTCGTTCGCTGCGTCCGGCGTGCTCGCGGTGGCGGCCACCGCCAATCTCGATCGGGAAATCGTGCTCGCGCCGCAGGGTGGAGCTACGACAGAGGATCTCGGGGTCACGCGTTGGCAGGAACGAGCGGGTGCGCGTGGGGCTGACGCAGCGGCATTCGCGGGCCTGGGCTGGGCCTATATCGCGAAGGCGCGGCGCACACTCGACGCGGGCTTTTACAAACTCGCGGAGAAAACAGCTGACGTAATTGCCGCTCAGTTTGGTGTGACCGTGGAGTCGCGTCGGCTACGCGCGCATGCTCTGCACAATCTCCACCGTTTTCAGGAAGCGGAAGCGGTGGCCCGCCCTCTCGCGGTTGAGACAAATGCCGCAGCGGATCTCGCCCTGTTGAGCGACGCGCTCGTGGAGCAGGGCAAAATTCCAGAAGGCGTGGAGGCATTGCAGCGGATGGTGGACCTCAAACCTGGCGTCGAAGCTTTCAGTCGGATTGCGCAGGTGCGCTGGCTGAAAGGTGACGTTGCCGGGGCGACGGAGGCGATGGAGACGGCATTTCGGGCGGTGGAGCAACGGGAGACCGAGACCCAGGCGTGGCTGCTTGTCCGCCTGGCGGGTTTCGCTCTGCAGCGCGGCGAAACGGGTCGGGCGCTGGTGCTGGCGGAAGTGGCCAATACGCGGTTGCCCAATTACGCTCCGGCCTTGTTGGCGTGCGGCCGCGCGCTGCTCGCAGAGAAAAAATACGGTGAGGCGATCGAACGCCTTGGGCGGGCAGAAGCGCTCCTGCCGTTGCCGGAATACCAATGGTGGCTCGCCGACGCGCTGGCGGCGGCGGGGCGGGGCGAAGAGGCGGCTCTCGTCGAGCAGAGGTTGATGAAACGCGGAGCATTGGAGGACCCGCGCACTTTTTCACTTTTTCTGGCCACGCGCCGCGCGGCGGCAGACGTGGCGGTGCGCCTGGCGGCCGCGGAACTGAATGAGCGTGCGGATATTTTTTCGCAGGACGCGGTGGCGTGGGCGCTCTTCACCAGCGGAGAGGTGGCGGCGGCTGATCGCTCCATGCGCCTCGCTCTGAAGGAAGGCACGCGTGACGCGCGGCTCTCGCTTCACGCCGCCGAGATCGTGCGCGCAGCGGGCCGGACGCAAGAGGCGCGGGAGCATCTCGCCCGCGCGAAGGCGGGCATGGGAACGTTACTGCCCTCCGAACGGGTTTGGCTGGATGCAGCGGACCGCGAACTCCTCGCGACTAATTAATTTTCCGCCGGAAAAAAACCAAAAAAATGAAATCAAAACTCGGAATCATCCCCGCGACCCTGCTCGCGGCCATCACCGCGGTCGGCCCCGTGCCGATGCGCGCCTCCAGCCATATGGACGCCCCGCTCATCACTCGCGATCCCGCGGCCAACACGACGGATGTCTATGCATTCGTCGTCGTGCGCAACGGCCAGAAGTTCCTCGACGTCGCGCTGGCGGTCTACCCGCACCAAGAACCTGGCGTCGGACCGAACAAATACAATTTCGACCCCAACGTCCTCTACCAGATCTTCCTCGCGAATCCCACGACGGGAGCAGACCTGGTGGCCTATCAGTTCCAGTTTGCGGACACCTTCAAGACCCAGAACACGATTCTCCAGTCTTACACGGGAGTCGTCGCGACCAACGGTGACGCGGCGCAAAATTTCACGCAGACCTACACGGTCACGAAAGTTGCCGGCACGGCCAGCACCACACTTGGCAATGGCACGGTGCCACCGAACAACCAGGGGGTTGCCACGCCAAAATACAACAAGGGTAACGACGGCAACCAGCCGGCGAAAGACGGCGTCGGCGAAGCGGCTGGGCTCGACGACTATACCAGCAATGCGATTGCCACGTTGAGCTCGGGATACCGCTCGTTTGCGGGCCAGCGTGACGACGCCTTTTACGGCGACATCAACGCCATCTTCGATCTGCTCGCGCTGAAGTCGGGTGCGCAACGTTTCGACAGCCAAGGCGGTTTTAACGTTCACGCGATTGTGCTCGAAATTCCGCTCAGCGAGATTCCTGGTGGCGAGCAGCAGACGATGGGCGTCTATGCGACGACCAGCCGCCGCGCGACCACAGTGCTAACTGACGGCGCGGGTTCCGCTGGTTCGGCACCGACGGGCAACTGGGTGCAGGTGGGACGTCAGGGTAATCCACTGTTTTGCGAGGCCTTCGTTGCGCTCAAAGACAAGGATCTCTATAACCGCACGAAGCCGACGAGTGATGCGACGCTCTTCCGCACTTATGCGGAAAATCCTGAACTGGGAGCGCTGATCAATGCGCTCGTGCTCAAAGGTAATGTTGCGCCGACGACGAACCGCACGGACCTCGCGGCCATCTTCATTCCCGACGTCATCAAAGTCGATCTCTCGACTGGCCGGGCGCGTCTGGCTGGTGGTGGCGCGACGAACAGCGTGCTCGTTGATGATGCCGGCTATTCACGCCTGAGCATTTTTGGCGGTGACGTGCTGGAGAGCCCGGTGGCCTCGGGGCATCCCTTCCGTTTGCCCGGCAGCGCGATCGGTGCGGATGCGACGAAGTTTTATGTGCCCGGTGGTTGGCCCAATGGCCGCCGTTTCGGTGAAGACGTGATCGACATTGGAGTGACCGCGGTGATCAGCGACCTGCGTTCCCTCCCGCTCACCATCCGTTCCGCCGCCGGCATCGACAACGTGGACAGCAACGATGCGATCTTGAACAAGGTGTTTCCCTACACGACCACGCCGCACAATGGCCGCAACTATGACCACAACCCGCGCCAGGCCGCTTCGCCCTTAGTGAATTTTGCGACGCGTGGAAATATCGGCACGGGCGAAAACATTCTCATTGGTGGTTTTGTTGTTCGTGGCACGACGCCGGTGCGAGTGTTGGTGCGCGGCACCGGTCCGTCGTTGACGAGCTTCGGCGTGGCGAACGCCGTCAGCGATACCATCGTTCAAATCTGGCAGGGCAGCACGATCCTGGCGGAGAATGACGACTGGAAGACGACGCAGCAGGCTGCGATCACCGCGACCGGCTATGCTCCGCTGAACGATCGCGAGGGCGCGGTCCTGATGACGCTCCAACCGGGGGCCTACACCACGACGATTCGCGGCAAGAACAACGCGACGGGCGTTGGTTTGGTGGAAGCCTTCCTGGTCGACTGACGAGGTGGATTTGATGCTAGGAACTTGAGTGACAAAGAGCCCGCGACGAGCGGGCTCTTTTTGTTTTTGCAGTGCATCCCGAATCTACGGAATGCCGTGAAGTGAACGGCGATTGGAATATTCTGCGCTCGAAGCCAAACCCTCACAATTTCGAACATGAGTCAGATCGAGCCTAGTTTGCTGTTGGAGCACTCGCTCCTGCTTGCCAACCCGCGGATCACGAAAACAAGTCGGTCGCAGTGCGGCTGAGAAAATCTTCCATATAGGCGGTCGTAGCCTTGCCTTCGATGAAGACGGGATCGGCCATGATGGCCCGATGCAGCGGGATGGTCGTCTTGATGCCACGGATGAGGTATTCGCTAAGCGCGCGATACATCCGCTCCAAGGCAACTTTTCGGGTGGACCCAAAGCAAATCAGCTTCCCGATCATCGAGTCGTAGTAGGGTGGGATCGTGTAGCCGCTGTAAGCGTGTGAATCGACGCGCACGCCGTGGCCACCGGGCGCATAGTAAAGGCCGATGGTGCCGGGGGAGGGCGCGAAGTTGCGCGCAGGATCCTCCGCGTTGATGCGGCACTCGATGGCGTGCTTCTCGAACTTGATGTCACCCTGGTCGAAATCGAGTTTCTCGCCGTTGGCTACGCGGATCTGTTGCTTGATGAGGTCTATCCCAGTGACTTCTTCCGTCACGGGGTGTTCGACCTGAATCCGGGTGTTCATCTCGATGAAGTAGTAGTTACCTTTCGCATCGACGAGGAACTCGATGGTGCCGGCGTTCTCGTATTCGGCAGCTTCGGCGGCCTTGATGGCGGCCTTGCCCATCTTTTTGCGTAGATCAGCCGTGAGGAAAGGTGAGGGTGACTCCTCGATGAGCTTTTGGTGGCGGCGTTGAACCGAACAGTCGCGCTCGCCGAGGTGCACGATCTTGCCGTGACTGTCCCCGAGAATCTGGAATTCGATATGGCGCGGTTTTTCGATGTAGCGCTCCACATAAACGGCGCCATTTCCAAAGGCTTTTTCGGCTTCGCCACGTGCGACGTGGTATTCCTTGGCGAACGAGACGTCGTTGTGCGCGATACGCATGCCGCGACCACCGCCGCCGGCGACGGCTTTGATGATGACCGGATATCCGATCTTGCGGGCGGCCTTGACCGCTTCGGACTCGGTTGCAACCGGGCCATCGGACCCTGGCACGATCGGCACTCCCGCCTTGCGCACGGTGTCCTTGGCGATCGACTTATCGCCCATCATTTTGATGGAGCGTGATTTTGGGCCGATGAACTTGATGTTACACGATTCGCATTGCTCCGCGAATTTGGCGTTCTCCGAAAGGAAGCCGTATCCCGGGTGAATGGCGTCGACGTCGGCGATTTCCGCTGCGCTGATGATGCGGTCAGCGCGCAGGTAACTGTCGCTGCTCTTCGGCCCTCCGATGCAAATCGCTTCATCTGCGAGCTGCACATGTAGTGACTGCACGTCAGCTTCAGAATAGACGGCTAGAGTCTTGATGCCAAGTTCACGGCAAGCACGGACGATGCGAAGCGCAATTTCGCCGCGATTGGCGATGAGGACTTTTTGGATCATTCTTGAGGCGAAGTGGAGTAGGCCGGCTCTTTTCAGACCGGAGGCGCATGGTGAGTAGCCCAATGCGACTAGCGTGAGAAAACTAAGGCTAGCCCTGTTTGAGTTTGAACAACCGCTGACCGTATTCGACCGGTTGACCGTTCTCTACCAAGGCGTCAATCACGGTTCCCTTCACCTCGGCCTGAATTTCATTCATGATTTTCATGGCTTCGATGATGCACGCCACGCTGGTCTCGGTAACCACTGAGCCTATTTCGGCAAAAGGTTTACTCTCCGGAGAGGCCGCGCGGTAAAAAGTGCCCACCATGGGCGACTTGATGAATGTGATATTCGGATCCTCTGTTGGAGTTGGGCTCGGTGCTGTGGTAGTTGCGGTCGCGGCCGCAGCGGTTGCGCCGTTGTCGATTACCATGAAGGGCGCGTTTGAACCATGACTGGAAGACGCAAACGGCAGGCCAGAGCTTCCGCGGCGAATCTTCAACTTGAAACCCTCTTCTTCGACGGCAAACTCAGTCAGCTCGGAACGCTTCATGAGTTCGATGATTTGCTTAATCTGTTTTAGGTCCAAAAATATCCCTTGTTTGAGGCTTTGAGTGTCTAAGCTTGTTAGTTGGAATTCTAGGTTTGGCGTTCAAAAGTATTCGAGCACTTCTAGCAATCATCCAATTTCAGTTTTTTTAGGAAACACGTAAAACGGGTAAAAAATAAGGTTTTTCTACGAAAAAATGGTTGATAGGGCAGTTTTTTTGATGAAATGCCTTACGGTTTTGACACCAAACTATCGGGGTTTTCTTCCTGACGTATCTAGGCGAAATTAGGTTTCCTGACGATTTTGTGCTTCCAGCGTGATTTTTTGGGCAATTTCCCTGCGATTTCACTTATCGGGGAAGAATACTGAATCTTTGGCCCATGGGTTTATTGAGCACGGTCAGGGTGCTGAGATATAAAACCTGCTTCGGTTCGCGTTACTCATATATCGATCGGCTTTGGATCGCTTGCGGGCTTTCTGCCCGTCCCAAGGTCGCGCTGGAGCTTACTGTAAACCTAGCACCTTCCTGAACCGGTCTGGATTTATGGGTAGAATCGTGAATTCTGCCTCGGGAATCGAGGTAATCGCATCGATTTTTCGTTTCAGCTGATCTTCGTCAAATGGCTTGAGCAGCACTTCGTCGGCACCCGCTTCTTTCGCTTTCGACATGCAATCTGCGGCATTGGCAAATCTACCGCCGCCAGATATCGCCAAGATTTTTACCCAAGGCTGAGTCGCGCGCAACGTCCTAATTACCTCCAGACCATCAAGGTTTGGCATCAATATGTCGCTGATGATCAGGTCGAAATGCAGAAGAGAAAGGGCCGCGAGCGCATCTGTGCCGGTATGCACGCAGGCGGTGCTGTGGAATTTAAGCCACCTAGCCAACAGAGAGCACACCTGTGGCGAATCGTCTGCTATTAAAATGGATAATTTCTTCATGCTTTGGGGATTAGGGCTCGGTGCTGGTAAGGGTTCGGGCTCCCTGCACATTTGTCTACATAGCCGATGACGATCCACTGGGGGTATCTGGTGGGTTATTCATTCATAACCAACATCCTGAGAACAAACGATTGTGGTCATGAATTTCATCCCTAACGATTCCGTAAGAAGTGTGAACGGATCGATGATATGATAGCTGGATATTCCTCGTATTCTACTCATAAATAAAGGTTAACGGAGCCGCATAGTCCGTAAGAAATCCCGACATCACCTTTTTGGTTCAGGACAACGGTGCGCTTGCCGTTCGGATTTGCTCAGCCCGAGCTGTGATCGCCGGAGCCGTCGTTCGCCGATGGTTTCCTCCTCGGCCGTGCGTGGCGCCTAGCGTTCACGCGATGCGACGGGTGGAGTGACGGGATTTCTGGAGACCAAGGCGGTCTCTATCGTTGTCGCCGTGTGATGTTCGTGCGCCTCTAGGGATAAACTTTCGGTGGCACAACGGGGCCCGGAGCGGAAGGAAAGAAAGGCGCTAATTGGTCGATCACGGGCGTGAGGAAGGTCGGCTCGGTGCGAGTTTGCGTCCAGTGCAACACCAGCACGGCGAGGATGAGAGCCAGCACGAAGTAAACGAGAGCCGGGCTGATGCCTTTCAGAAAGCGGTAGAAACTGATCGTCATCAACACCGCGAAAAATCCGCACACGATCGTGATGAAGTGATGCTCGGCGAAGAGCAGATTTACCTGCTTCCAGATTGGCTCGAAGCCTTTTTCCACCGGTGTCAGATCGACGTTCATTTGCTTTTGTCTGATCTCAAATCTGAAGTCGGTCCCAGAACGGTCAAAGGCTAAGGCGTCCGAATTGGTGAAGCGCCGGTAAAGTTCGCGCACTACGGTTCATGCGACCTTGACCGCCCGCACTGCGGGCGGACTTCTGCGGTGACCGGCTCTTTTTTTGACTATTTTCCCCGGGCGCGCCGTCCGGATCACGCCACGTCTGACGCTAAACGCGAATGGCTGAAAGTGCTGTTCGCTCCGCTGGCGATTGATTCGGAAATCATTTCTTCTCCGCCAGCGTGCCGGCGAGGACCGTGATCATTTTTTCGGAGGCGAGATGCTTTTTGATGGCGGCGTTGACCTCGGCGAGCGTGAGCGCTTGCAGGCGACGCGGATATTCATCGACCCACTCGGGCGTGAGGCCGCGCTGGAGTGCGTTGAGCAGGGTGCCGGCGACGCCACCGCTGGTGGCGAGCTGCACTTTGTAGGTGCCGGCGAGGGTAATCTTGAAATTCGCGAGCTCCTCGGCGGTCACGCCCTTTTCGCAGAAGCGCGTGAGCTCGCGCGTGGTGGAGGCGAGACCCTTGTCGAGGAGGTCGGGTGCGAAGGTGCCGCGGATGGCCCACGCGCCGTCGGTGTAGGTGTCATTGGTGAGCTGTGCGCCGATCCCGTAGGTGAGGCCTTCTTTGTTGCGGATGGTGTCGAGCAGACGCGCAGTGAAAAATCCGCTGCCGAGCACGGAGGTCGCCATGTTGAGCGCGAGACGGTCGGTGTCAGTGTAGCGCAGACCCGAGGGTTGGCCCATGAAGAGCGAGACGCTCGTCTTGCCGGACATCGCGACCGTTTCGGTGCGACCAGCGGTGAGCGCCGGGGCTTTCTTCGCGGCCTCGAGGCCGTGGCCGCCGGTCCAACCTGCGAATGACTCACGCAGCGCCGTATCGACCGCGGGGTCGTCCACATCTCCGACGAGCACGAGCCGGAGTGAAGCCGGGCCGTAGTGGGCGGCGTGGAAGGCTTTCACCTGGTCGAGTGTGGCAGCTTCGACATCGGCGAGATATTTTTCGGTGGTTGGCGGACGATTGGGATGGCCGTCAGGAAACACGGCGCGGGCGAAGGCCTCATCGGCGCGATAGTCGGTATCTTCCAGCGCGCGTTTCCGCTGGCCGGCGAATTGCTTTTTGAGCTTGGCGAACTCCTCGGCGTCGAAGCGTGGCGAGCGGAGTTGTTCGCCGAGAAGCCCGAGGACGAGCGCGAGATCCTTGCGCAGGAATTTGCCGGAGATGTTGGCGACGTGCGAATCCGTGCCGAAGCCGAGCGTGGCGCCGACTTGCTCGAACAACTCGGCGATCGCGAATTTGTCTCGTTTGACGGTGCCCTTGTCGAGAAGGCCGGCCGTGAGATCGGCGATGGCGGAGTTGCCGGGCGGATTAAACGCATCGCCGGCCGGGAGCGCGCCGCGGAGCGTGACGACATCCTGAATGCTCGTCTTCACGGTGAGAATGTCGGCACCGGCGACGGCGCGTCGGCGAACGTTCGGCGCGATGAGCGCGCCGCCGCCCGAGCCGGCCGGAGCGGCGGCGTTCGCATTTTGGATTCGGGAACTGGGCGCTGAGGATTTTTCCGCCGTCTCGGGATCGCGATAGTAGTGGGGACCGCCGGCCGCGTGGCGTTTGGCCTCGGCGGGTTTTTCCGTCGTGGTCGCGCTGCCGCCTTCAGCGACGGGGATGAACCAACCCGTCGTGCTTTGATCTTCGCTGAGGTAAGTCTTGATGACGCGGTTCACGTCGTTGGCGGTCACGGCGCGGAGCTTGTCCTGAATGGAGCTGTAGAGTGTCCAATCGCCGACCGCGATCGCCTCGTTGATTTGGCCGGCGATGGCGAAGGAGCCGTCACGCCCGTAGGCTAGCCGCGCGAGGCGTTGGTTGGCCGCGCGGGAAACTTCGGCGGCCGTGACGCCGTTGGCGCGGAGTTTCTCCACCTCGGTGAGCAACGCCTGCTCGACCTGCTCGTGCTTGATGCCGGGCGTGACGAGCGCGCTGAACGAGAAGAGCGTGTTTTCGCGGAAGAAACCCTTCGAGGCGTCGGCGTTGATCGCGAGATTGGTGTCGATGAGGGCGCGGTAGAGGCGGCTGTTTTTTCCGTCGCTGAGGATGCCGGAAAGAATCTCCAGCGCGGCGTGATCGGGGTGGAGCGTGGGCGGGGCCTTGTAGGCCAGTTGCACGGCACCGACCTCGCCGGGGCGCTTCACCGTCACGCGGCGCGGGCCGGTCTGCGCGGGTTCCTCCGTGTAGGGCGAGGGGAGCGGGTGGGGCGCGCGGGTGATGGCGCCAAAATATTTTTTCACGAAACCGAGCGCGGCGTCCGCTTTGAAATCGCCGATGACGGTGACGGTCGCGTTGTCCGGCCAGTAATACGTGTCGTAGAACTCGCGCAGTTTCGCGATGGTGACTTTCTCAATGTCCGAGCGCCAACCGATGGTCGGGTGGTGATAGGGATGCGCGAGGTAGGCGATGGCGTTCACTTCCTTGTCGAGCGCCTCGGCGGGATCATTTTCGCCGCGCTCGAATTCGTTGCGCACGACGGTCATCTCCAGTTTGCGGTCTTCCTCCCGGAGGAGCAGGCCGCGCATGCGGTCGGCTTCGAGCTGCACGGCGAGCTCGAGGTGATCGCTCGGGAGATTCTCGTAGTAGTTGGTGCGGTCGAACCAGGTGGTCGCATTGTTGATGCCGCCGATCCTGTCCATCACGGTGTCGAAACCCTTGCCGTTGCCAGGGTGAAAATTCTTTGAGCCCTTGAACATGAGGTGCTCGAGGATGTGCGTTGCACCGGTCGTGCCGGTGACCTCGTGGCGCGAGCCGACGCGATACGTGACCATAAAGGTGACGACGGGCGCGGAGTGCTCGGGGAGCA
>JANNEY010000212.1:0-13621 GCA_031379235.1 Opitutaceae bacterium
GGCACGTATCGACGCCGAGCAGCGCCGCGCTCGCCATGAATTGACCGAGCGCAATGTAGATTTGATGTTCCTGCCACGCGTCGAGCGTGCCCTCGGCCCGCGCGCGATCGAGGTTGCCTATCGTCATGGCGCGAAACTTTCCGAGCGAGTCCAGCGCCACCCCACGCACCTCCACCATGCGCGCGACATGCCGCTCCACGTGCGCCGCGTCGAGGCCGCGCCGCACGGCAAAAACGACGAAGTGCGAACAATCCGCCGGCTGCGACTGCCGATAGGAAGCCGCGGCCAGATCATTTTTCGTCTTCGGGTCCGTCACCACGAAAAATTTCCACGGCTGCAACCCAATCGACGACGGGGCGAGCACCAGCGCTTGTTCGAGAGCGTGCCACACCTCCGCGGCGATCGGCCTCGTCGGATCAAATTTCTTCGTCGCGTAGCGCCAGTTGAGCGCATCAACGAGCTGCTGCGGAAAAAGGGAAGCGGGCATAGCGACCTTTTCTAAGGGCAACGCCGCTCACCACGCACGCGCATATTGCAGCGGTGGCGCGGGCGGCGGTTTCGCGTGCAGCGCCCGCGCCGCACGCAGCGGCCAGTTCGGATCGCGCAAGAGTTCGCGCGCCAGCAGCACCACGTCAGCCTGGCCGTTGCGCACAATTTGATCCGCCTGCATAGCGTCGGTGATCATGCCGACGGCGGCCGTCGCAATACCCGCTTCGCGGCGGATGCGTTCGGCAAACGGAAGCTGATAACCCGCCCCGACGGGAATCTTCGCGCCCGCCACGCCGCCCCCCGAGCTGCAGTCGATCAAGTCGACGCCCTCGGCTTTGAGCCGCCGCGCCAGCTCCACGCATTCATCGATCGTCCAGCCGCCCTCGGCCCAATCGGTGCAGGAGAGCCGCATAGTGAGCGGCAGGTGTTCCGGCCAAGCCGCCCGCACCGCCCGCGTTGTCTCCACGAGAAATCGAATACGGTTTTCAAATTCACCGCCGTAGCGATCGGTGCGGTGATTCGAAAACGGCGAGAGAAACTCGTGTCCGAGGTAGCCGTGGGCGCCATGCACTTCGAGCCACTCGCAACCGGCGACAAGCGCACGCTTCGCCGCCGCGACAAAATCCGCCTGAACTCGGGCGATCTCGTCGAGCGTGAGCTCGTGCGGGATTTTTACCAACCCATCGCCAAACGCGACGGCGCTCGGGGCCACGGGCGTCCAGCCCCCGGCGGCGTCGGCCAGATGCGCCCCACCCTCCCACGGCCGGGCCGCGCTCGCCTTGCGCCCCGCATGCGCGAGCTGGATGCCGGGCACGGCGCCCTGCGCCTTCATGAAGCGGTTGATCCGCGCGATGGGCTCAATGTGCTTCTCCGCCCAGATGCCGGCGTCGCCGGGTGTGATGCGCCCCTCGGGCGACACGGCCGTCGCCTCCGCGAGGACGAGCCCCGCGCCGCCCGCCGCCCGCGCGCCGAGGTGGACGAGGTGCCAGTCATTCGCCACGCCGTCGTCTGACGAATACATGCACATCGGCGAGACGCCGATGCGATTGCGCAGCGTGATGGATTTGAGCGTGAGCGGGGCGAAGAGATGGGCCATGGCGGAAACCGAATCAGACGAGCTTCGCGTCGAGCGTGATCTCGGCGGCCTTTAACAGACGTGAAATCGGGCACCCCACTTTCGCGCCCGCGGCGACAGCCGCGAATTTCTCGGCGGCGATGCCGGGAATCTTCGCGACGCACTCGAGATGAATCTTCGTCACGGTCCAGCTCGTCTGCGGATGATTTTCGAGCGTCACGGTGGCGGTCGTTGCGATGGATTCGGCGGTGAAACCCGCTTTGCCCAGCTCGGCCGAGAGCGCCATGCTGAAACAACCGGCGTGCGCCGCGCCGATGAGTTCCTCGGGGTTGGTGCCCGGGCCGTTTTCAAAGCGGGTGCCGAACCCATATTGGGCGTCCTTCAGGACGGTGCTTTCGGTGGCGATCGTGCCACGACCGGATTTGAGATCGCCGTGCCAGACGGCGGAGGCTTTGCGTTTCATAGGATTAATGGATTGAGGGTGATGAAAAACGAACAGGTCCGACTGAACACAGGCGGCGTCAGAGTGCCAGTATTCCGCGCGACTTTAGGACACGAGCTCGGACGCACCCGTAAACCGCCATCAGCGCACCAAGGCCTGATACTCGGGATGCCGCTGGACGAAAGCCGTCACATACGAGCAGGCCGGCACCACGCGCAGCCGTTCGGCCGCGGCCCAGCCGAGAGCGGCGTGCACCAGCTTCTGCGCGACCCCGCGCCCCCGCAGTTCCGGCGGCACAAACGTGTGCGTCATGACCATCGTGCCGGCCGTCAGCTCGTAGTCCGCCACCGAGAGAAAATCGTCCACAACGACTTCAAACCGGCGCTGCGCCGCGTTGTGCCGCACCACCATCTCTTGGTTCATCGCCGGATCGGCGCTCACGATTTCGCCTTTTCCGCCTCACCCGCCCAGCGCGGCGCAAGTAGACCGCCCACAATCAGCTGGAGTGCGTGATAGATCATAAGCGGCAACAGCACGAGGCCCGCCGCCGGATGCGTGGCCAGCAGCACCTTTCCCATCGTCACGCCTTGCGCCAGACTCTTTTTGGAACCGCAGAACAACAACACCATCCGATCGCCGTGGTCGAAGCCGAGCACCCGCGCGAGACCCGCCATCGCGCCGAGCGCCAAAGCGAACAGCACGGCCGAGCCGAGGGTCACGCTGAGGAGCAGCGTCGTGCCGTGTCCCGCCCAGATGCGCTGCACAAACGAGTCGCAAAACGAAGAGTAGATCAGAAAAAGGATGAGGAGCCGGTCGGTGAGTTGTAGCTTCGCGCGATGCCGCGCCGCCCACGCGGCAAGGACGGGCCGACAGAGCTGCCCCACCGCCATCGGCAGCAAAAGCATGCGGGCAATGTCGAAAATCGCCGCCCCGAGGTCGAGGCCAGCGCCCGTCACACCCGCGAGCAGATAGAGCCAGACCGGCGTGAGCACGACCCCGATCAAACTGGAGAGCGTGGCGTTAAAGACTGCCCCGGGCACATTGCCGCGCGCGACACCGGTCAGGGCCACCGACGATGAGATCGTCGACGGCAGTGCGCACAGATAAAAAAATCCATAGCGCAGATCCGGCGACAGCCAAGGCGCGGCAATTTTCGTGAGCGCCAGGCCGAGGAGCGGAAACAGGAGAAACGTGCCCGCCTGCACCGCGAGATGCAGCCGCCAGTTGAGCGCACCGCCCTTCAGCGCCGTGAACGAGAGCGTGAGCCCGTAGACGAAAAACGCCACCATCACGCCCGCCTTCGTGACGATCTCCGCCTTGAGCGGCCCGCCCGTGGCACCCCAGGCGGGCCAAACGGCGGCGAGCACAACGACCACCGCCATTACGGGCAGAAACCAATCCACCTTAATCTTCCGCGGCACGCTCATGCCCGGGAGCCTCGGCCAAATTTCGAGCGGACTTTCAACAGGATCGCCCCGAGTTCCTCCCGCCCCTCGACCTTGAGCGCCCAAAGGGCCGCCCCATAGGCCGCAACTCCACCTAGGATCAGGGTCACCAGGGCGAGCACGTCGTTGAGTTTGCTCGCCGCCATCCCGCGCTGCCACAGCGCCCAGCCGCCCGCGACCACTGCGCCCATCGCCAGCGCCGAGCCGACGATCTTCGCGAGATCGGTGGCGACATGGCGGAACGCGAGGCCTTCGCGTTTGCGCGCGAGATGCACCTGCAGGTATACCGCCTGCACCACGACGGCGATGTTGCCCGCGATCGCGAGGCCCACCGTGCCGAGCGGCCCCATTAACGCGAAACTCAGGGCGAGATTGACGATGAAACTCAGCACCGCCGCGCGCACCGGGGTCGTCGTGTCCTTCTGCGCGTAGAACGCGCGCAGCACGAGATTCACAAACGCGAGAAACGGCAGCCCAAGGGCCGAAACGATCAAGACCGGCTGCATCGCCACGGTCGCGGCCGGCTCGAACGCGCCGCGTTGAAACAGCACGCGAATAATCGGCGCCGCGAGCACCGCGAGCCCCACGGCCGCGGGAATATTAATCACGAGGATGAGGCGCATGCCCTTGCGGTAGGCCGTCGCCAGCCCGCCCCAATCACCTGCCGCCGCATGGCGCGAGATGAGCGGAAAAATCACGGTCGAGACCGCCACGGCAAAAACTCCGATCGGCAACTCCATCAGGCGCGTAGCGAGATTGAGCAGCGCCACGGCCGACTCGTTGAGTGAAAGCCCGACGAAGCGCGACACCGCCATGTTGATCAGGTAAATCGCGGAACCGAAAACCGTCGGCCCCATGAGCCGCAGGATTTGCCGCAGCGGATCGCTCACCTTCAGATCGAAGCGCGGGCGCCAGCCCTCCTGCATGAGCGCGAACGCCGGCACCGTCATTTGCAAAAAACCACCGAGGAGCACACCCCCGCAGAGCCAATACATCTGCCCCGCCGGCGTCGCCGACCAACCACGGTAGGCCGCGCCGCCGAGCAGGGTGAGCATCGCGAGGTTGAGCCAGATGGGCGACAACGCCGGCTCCAGAAACCGCTGCAACGTCTGCAGCGCCGAACCAAACGCCGCCGCGAGGCAGACGAAAACAAGATAGGGAAACAGGATCACCGCGAGATCGGCCGCTTCGAGCCAGCGCTGCAGCGCGCTCGCACCTAAGCCCCAGCCGGCGAGCGTCGCGGAGGATTTTCCCGCCAACCAGAGCGCGCTGATCGCCAGGCCGACGACCGAACCACTCACCACGAGGAGCCAGCTCGCCACCTTATTGAGCAGCGCAAACGCCTGCTGCCGTTGTCCCGCCCGCAGCTCTTCATTCAATGTCGGCACGAACGCGGCCGTGAGCGCGCCCTCCGCCAGCAACCGCCGAAAAAGATTTGGCAGCGTAAACGCCGTCACGAAGGCCGAGGCCAGCGCCTCCACGCCGAATACCGCCGCAATCATCATGTCGCGTCCGAGGCCCAAAAAGCGCGAAGCCATCGTCGCCGATGCGACCACGCTGATGTTTTTGAGGTTGGCGGACACGGGGCCGAAGTTTCGCGAGGCGACGCCGCGCAAAGCAAGCCCGCTCGCGGTGCGGAAGCGGACTGGATTGGTTTGTCCGAGCGAGCATGCAAGGCCGAGCGCGGCAATCCCGTCGGAATCTCAGATGGATCACGGCGTGGTTTCGCGTCGCGCCATACCCGCAGAAATGGAACTGAGTCACCACGCGCCCCGGAAGCACCTCCGCCTCGACCGATGGAAAATTCAAGGCCCAACCACTCTGGATTCAACGCCATCCAGCGCCGCCGCCGTAGCGTTATCAAGATCGATGGCATCCTGCCAGTCGCGCTCAAATGCCGCGCAGGCGTCGGCCCGAGCCGCGGGTTTCGCCGACCGAGCGGAAAATGCTTCGGACAGCGACAGGCCGGCATTGCGATAAAACGGGTGCAGTAGGGTCACCAATCGTCCGAGTTCCGTCGCGCGTCGCGTCAGATCAGAAGCCACAATCGGTTCGCTGGCGCGGCCGAGGACAGTGCCCAGTGGCAGCACCACGTCCGTATCGCCGGTCGCGCCGGCGACGACAAATCGCGCCAGTGCGCCGAGCTGCGCGCGCGAATCCGCCGCATCCAGCGCAGGCAGCATCCGGCCGCGCACGGCATGGTGCCAGCCCGTTTGCCACCAAAGTTCACGCTCGACGGCACTCGCAAAACGGCCGGCATAACTGCGCCCGAGCGCAGCGGCCGGTTCTTCGCCCGCGAGCAAGGCGTGCAACAGCGCGGGCCACTCCCGACCGCGACCTGAGTCAAGTTGCAGAAACGTGAGCAGCCAGACGGACGCGGCGGAAAATTCCGCTTCCACCACCGGCCCGCGCTCGCGTTGCAAAACATCACTCAGAGAAGGCGGCGCGCGGCGCGCGGACCCATACTTCAACGCGTCAAGCTGCGCGGCTTCGCTTCGCGTCGTCCACCACCCGACGCAGGCCTCTTCCAACCACAGCGGGGCGCGGAGTTCCTGGGCGGCGCCGTGCTGCGCGACCGCCAGTCGCATGAGCAAACCCTGCACAAGCGCGTGGCGGATAGTGGACGGCATCGCCGCTTCGGCCCGCAGCCGCACTGACACCACGCCACCCGTTTCCACCACGACTACAAACGGTGCGGCAACTTCGCCCGCACCCGACACGACGCGAAAATAAACCGGCGTCGCAAAACCCGCCGTGAGGCCCAACGGGCCGGCCAACATTCGCCACGCCTCGTCCGCGTGCCCCGCGATTGCGTGCGCGAGCAGCGAGTCAACCGCCGCAATTTCGAAGCGCCCCGCGCCACTCTGCACCATCACCGGGAGCGGCTCGGCCGCAAAGGCCGCGACGGAAAACATGAACCCCACCAAACTTCCTCTCAAGCGCGACATGGGCGGCGAAATATCCTGAAACCCGCGGCCGGCGCCGCATAACCGCTCACGGCATTTTCAGCCGCAGCGTCTTCTCCTCAACCGTCACACTCGCGAGCTTGCCCCACGAGGCGGCAACTTCGGCGGGGATTTTTTGCCCCAGTAGTTTCTCGCGGGCGTAGCCGGCGAGAAAGGGCACCCGATGCACCGGGCATGCCCCGATATAAATCGTCTCAGGATCGTAGGCAAAGACGTCAGCGCGCTTCACGAAAGCCCCGTCCGCCTGCACCACAATTTTCCTTCCCAAGCCCAATGCATTTACGGTCACCGGCACCCCAACCTGAAGCTTATCTCCGTGCAGGCGGAAATTCGGGGTGCCCGCCGTCACCCAATCCTCGTCCGCCTTTTCGCCGGGTTTCGCGGCCGGTGCGGTCGGTGCCGGTGGCGCTGCTTTTTGGGCGGGCGGCGTGCCCGGCCTTACCGCCGCCGGCTTGGGCGTGCTGAAGGCCACTGGCGGCCCCGCGAGCACGTTGAGTTCATCCTCCGTCAGAGTCACGGACTGGCCCTCGAAAAACGATTTTCGCTTGGTCGTCGCATTCCGCGCCTTGGCACTGTCACGCGAACCCTCGACAAAATAAACCGTCTTGGCATCGCGTTCCTCATCCGCCGGCAACACTTTCACGACGGTAACCGGCGCAAAGGCCAGCAGCACAACGCCGAGCACGGCACCGAGGGCCACGCTGAGCACGGCGCCGAAAATCACCTCAAACCAGCTTGGTCCATTTTCCCCGGGATTGTTGCGCTTGATCATGGTGGGAGTTATTTTTTGTCGCCGCCGGACGTCGCTTTGGGGGCGGTCGCAGCCGCCGGTTTGGTCTCAGTTGAGGAAGATTTGGACTCAGCCGGCTTGCCCGCTCCACCGCCGTCCGGTTTACCGCTGCTCTTGTTCTTGTAGTCGGTGATGTAGAATCCCGTCCCTTTGAAAATGAGTCCAGCACCACCGCCTACGAGTCGTTTCAGCGCCGCTTTCTTGCACTTTGGGCATTTCTTCAGCACGGCGTCACTCATCGACTGAAAGTGCTCGAATTCGTGTCCACATTTCTGGCAGGCATACTCGTAGGTCGGCATAGCTTAATCGGCGTCGTTATGGGTGTGGCCCCAGGGGTTGGCGAGTGCCGATTGGGCCGCCCGCAACTTCGCACATTTTTTCTTTGATGGCGGCAGCGAACCCGGCGCTACTCCCACGCCACCGATGGACTTCCCCGCTGAGCTCAAGCGTCACGTCGCCCGCGTCGAACGCGGCCTCGATCAATTCGTGCCGCGCGCCGAGATCCGCCCCGTGCGCCTGCACACCGCGATGCGTTACAGCCTCGAGGCCGGCGGCAAGCGGCTCCGGCCCGTGCTCGTGCTCGCCGCCGCCGAACTCTTCGGCGCGAAGGACGACACCGCGCTACCGGCCGGCAAAGCCGACGCCCTTGCCGCCGCCGTCGCCGTCGAGTGCCTCCATACCTACTCGCTCATCCACGACGACCTCCCGTGCATGGATAACGACGACCTGCGCCGCGGTCGCCCCACATCGCATAAACAGTTCGACGAAGCCACCGCGCTCCTCGCCGGCGACGCCCTGCTCACCCACGCTTTCGCGCTCCTCGCCGAAAATTACCCCGGTCCGCTCGCCGCCACACTGGTGCGCGAACTTGCCGCCGCGGCCGGCAGCCGCCGCCTCATCGGCGGCCAGATGGAAGATCTGCTCGCCGAAAAAAAATCCAAGGCCACGCCCAACGAACTTGAATTCATCCACCTGAATAAAACCGCCGCGATGATCGAGGCTTCCCTCGTGATCGGCGGCCTCATCGGCGGCGCAGGTGAAAACGAGCTCGCCACTCTGCGCCAAGCCGGCCGTCACCTCGGCCTCGCCTTTCAAATCATCGACGACATTCTCGACGCCACCGCCGACACCGCCACCCTCGGCAAAACTGCCGGCAAGGACGCGAAGGCCGGCAAGACGACGTTTGTGAAACTGCACGGAATCGAAGCGTCACGCCGGTTTGCCAGCGAGCAATCCGTCGCTGCGCTCGCAAGACTCGATGAGGTTCCCGGTGAACACTCCTTTCTCGTAACGCTGATCAATACGATGGGATCGCGCTCGAAATAAGCCGAGGCGGGCGCCTGACCGCACGTCAGACACTCACCCCAGCGACAGCTTATACTCCACCGATTCGCGCAGCGCTTCCCAGCTCGCGTCGATGATGTTGTCGCTCACGCCGACTGTGCCCCAGATGCCGTGGCCGTCGCCGCTCTCGATCAGGACGCGGGTGCGCGAACCCGCGCCGCTGTTGCCGTCGAGGATGCGGACCTTGAAGTCGCGCAGTTTCATGGCGCGGAGCTGCGGGTAGGTTTTTTCCAACGCGAGGCGCAGCGCCTGATCGAGCGCCCCGATGGGGCCGGCGTCCTCGGCCACGGTGTGAACCGTCTCGCCGTTCACCTTGAGCTTCACCGTCGCCTCGGCCCACAGCTCGGCGCCGTGCCGCTCGATGATCACGCGGTAGTTCTCCACCGTGAAAAACGTCTGCTGCTGCCCGAGGTGACGCGCGACCAGAAGCCGGAACGACGCGTCGGCCGCCTCGTATTCGTAACCGCGAAATTCCCGCTCCTTGAGTTCCTCAATCAGGCCTTTCATCTCCGGGCGCTTCTCGTCGAGCTCGAGCCCCAGCTCTTTCGCCTTCAGCGCGAGACTCGAACGGCCCGCCATGTCGGAGACGAGCACACGTGTGCGGTTGCCGACGAGCGAGGGGTCGATGTGTTCGTAGCTGCGCGCGACCTTCTGCGCCGCGTTGGCGTGCAGGCCGCCCTTGTGGGCAAAAGCCGATTGCCCCACAAACGGCGCCTTCGGATCGGGGCGCAGGTTCGCGAGTTCGTCGAAGAAGAGCGAGAGGTCGCGGAGCTGCGCGAGGTTCGCCGCGCAGTGGGCGGTGCGGCCCATCTTCAAAAACAGATTCGGCAGCACGGTCGTGATGTTAGCGTTGCCCACGCGCTCGCCGTAGCCATTGGCGGTGCCCTGCACGAGCGTCGCCCCGGCCGTCACACCCGCGAGGGTGAGCGCGACGCCGAGCCCGCTGTCGTTGTGGCAATGCACGCCAACCTTGCTGCCGCCGAACTCCTTCACCGCCCGGCCGACAATGTCCTTAAACTCATCGACGAGCGTGCCGCCGTTGGTGTCGCAGAGCGAGAGGTTGCTCGCGCCGCCGCGGAGCGCCGCGGCCAGCGTCTTCAGCGCGTAGTCCGGATCGGATTTGTAGCCGTCGAAAAAGTGCTCGGCATCGTAGATCACTTCGCGCCCCTGGCTCACGAGGTAGCGCGTCGAGTCCTCGATCATCGCGAGGTTCTCCTCGAGCGTGGTCTTCAGGATTTCCGTGACGTGGAGCGTCCACGTCTTGCCGACGATGGTCAGCACCGGCATCTCGCTCTCCAGCAGCGTGCGGAGCTGCGCATCCTCGGCGGGTTTCACGCCGGCGCGCCGCGTCGAGCCGAAGGCGGCCAGTTTCGCGTGCTTGAGCTTCAGTTTCTTCGCCTCGGCAAAGAAGCTGATGTCGCGCGGGTTCGAGCCGGGGAAGCCGCCCTCGATGTAGTCCACGCCGAAGGCATCGAGTCGCTCCGCAATCAGGAGCTTGTCCGTGACCGAGAAGCTGATGCCTTCACCCTGCGTGCCGTCGCGCAGGGTCGTGTCGTAGATTTTCACCTCGTTGCTCATGCGAAGGGGCAAGCGTTGCGGCGGGGTTTGCCGCTGGCAAGGGAGCTTTTAAACCGGTGACGCACTTTGGTGCTAGTCGGACGGCGCATGATTCGCCAATTTACTTTCGACCCGCCCTACCGTTTTCCCCGCCCTCTCGGCCGGCGGAAAGCCACCCCGCAACCACTGCCAACCCCATGCGCCTCCTGCCTGCCCTCCTGCTTCTACCCAGCTTCGCCGTCGCTCAAGCCATCACCTCGCCACCGCCCACCACGGCCCGCAGCGCCACTTCGGATGAAGCGATCAAACTCTCACCCTTCGAGGTGACTTCGGAAAAGGACAACGGCTTCGCCGCTGCCAGCTCGCTCGCCGGTGGCCGCCTCGCCGGCGATCTGCGCGACACGCCCGTCGCCTACTCCGTCATCACGCGCGACTTCATCGACGCCCTCGGCATCACCGATCTCCAGACGGCCGCCGAGTGGGCCACGAGCAGCACGCTCAATGTCGACAACGGCATGCAGAATTTTTTCTCCGCGCCCATCAACTACACCATCCGCGGCGCCGCCGCCGGCCGGCCGCAGCGAAATTTTTTCCCACAGTTCAACAACGGCGACAGCTACAACCTTGAGCGCTACGATTTCGGTCGCGGCCCCAATTCTATCCTCTTCGGCAACGGCTCGCTCAGTGGCGTCAGTTCCTCGACCACGAAGCGCGCCCAAACCAATCGTCAGGCCGAGAGCGTGCAGTTGAGCGTCGGTTCGTGGCGCAATTACCGCGCGACGATCGATGTGAACCAGCCGATCAACGACAAACTCGCGGCGCGCGCCTCCGCCGTCTGGGGCGACAGCAGCGGCTGGCGGCTGAAGGATTTCGACAAGCGCAAGGCCGTCACGCTCACCACCACCTATCGCCCGTGGCGCCATGCTGAGCTGCGCGTCGAGGGCGAATACGGCGTCAACTCTCGCCAGTCCGGCTTCACCACGCTCGACGACCGCCTCTCCGGTTGGGACGGCCGCACGGTCTACAACACCGTCGCCGCCGCGACCACGCTGCCCGGCAACGCCAACGCCATCGGGGTCGGCCGCCGCGGCGCCAACTACTACGTGATCGATCCCGTCGCGACCAACCCCGCGATCATGAATTACCAAAACGATCCCATCACCCTGCCCGGCGGCAACAGCACGACCACGCCGCTCGCGGGCTTCGTGCAGGGTTCGCTGCCGTCTTTCGCCAGCGCGGGTGCGACGTTCCTGCACGCCGTCGATATCCCGGGCAACCGTTTCAACACCGCGATCAACAACTCGTTTTTCCGCCCACCGTCCGAGGAGTTTACCATTTCACCCGACGCCCCGATCCTCGCGCAGCGTTTCAAGGACCTCCAGATCACGTTCAACCAGCGGCTGGGCAATTTTCACTTCGAGGTCGCCGGCGATTTCAACCGCGCCCGCGCCAAGATCAACGGCGAGCAGAATCGCAGCAGCAACGACACCTACATCGACATCAATCAGGTGCTGCCGAGCGGCGCGCCCAATCCGAACTTCAAGCAGGCCTACGGCGACGGCCAGCTCATGCGCGCCGACCGGAAATACGACTACAACAATCTCCGCGGCGCCGCCGCCTACGTGCTTAATACCCGCTGGGCCAACTTCGCCTTCAACACCCTCGGCGGCATCAACCGCGGCGAGGAGGATCAGGATTACCGCTACCTCAGCGTCGCGCAGGGCGCCGACCATCGCATCTGGGGTTTCCTCTCGTCCCCCGCCACGCAAAACGTCCGCGTGCGCCGCTACTGGAACCAGTTCAGCCGTCCCATCCCCGATCCGTCGGGCTCGCCGATCAAGTATTTCGATCCCAACACGAACACCGCGACGACCATTCAGCCGATGTGGGCCGTAGACATTTCGCGCCGCGACACGGAGCGCATCGACAGCTCGAAGTTCAAATACCTCCTCGGCTCGGTGAACGCGAAATTCTTCAACAACCGCCTCATCGTCCTCGGCGCCGTCCGCAAGGACTCGTTTTTCTTCCGCACCGTCCAGCAGATCGACAAGGGCGACTATCCGCTCAACTGGGACGGCCTCACGCGCATCATGCGCTCGAGCGCGCCCACGGATTTTGCGGCACTCACGTTTCGCACCCGCGATGCCGGCGGCAACCCCATCGGCCCCGCCCAGGAAGCCGCCATCCGCCCGCGCCTCGCCCCGAACGGCGATCGCGATCCGCTCTACGCCAACGACCGCTTCAAGGACGACTACAACCCCACCCCTGTGCAGGGCACGCAGGTCACGCGCTCCGTCGGCTCGGTGCTCCATCTTGCGAGCTGGCTCAA
Source organism: Opitutaceae bacterium (assembly GCA_031379235.1). Lineage (GTDB taxonomy): Bacteria > Verrucomicrobiota > Verrucomicrobiia > Opitutales > Opitutaceae > ER46. The sequence goes on from JANNEY010000212.1 coordinate 12,438, forward strand.
TCCTTCGATCAACTACGCCGAAACCTTCAATCCCCCCGGCGGCATCGTGCGCATCGACGGCCGCCAGCTTGAGCCCACCATCTCCAGTGGCACCGACTACGGCCTCCGGATGGAGCTCTTCCAAAACAAGCTCAACCTCAACTTCACCTACTATCAGACCAGCGAAATCAACGGCGCGATCTCCCAGGATGGCCCGAACTTTTTCACCACGCTCTATCAGGCCAATGTCATCGGCGACCAAAGCTCCGTCGGCCGCAACAAACGCGGTGCCGGCGATCTCCCCGCGCAGTATCGCGACATCCGCACGCGCTCGGGCAAGGGTTTTGAAATCGAGGTCGTCTACAATCCGTCGCGCGCCTTCCGCCTCACCGGCAGCCTGAGTTTCCCCAAGGTTTTCGAGTCGAATCTCTACCCCGACGTCACGGCCTACATCGACAAAAACATGCCGCTGTTCAAACAAATCGCCACCGACGCCGGCGTGCTCATCGACGCGAATAACGTCGCGGCCGTCGATCTCTCGATCCCGATCAACACGCGCTCGCCCGACGCCACCAGTGCGACCAACGCGTTCAACACCATCGTCGCCTTCCGCCAGAACGTCGTCTCCGGCAAACGCCGCGCGCAGGACCAGCCGCTCCTCAATCTCTTCGCCGACTACACGCTGCAACGCACCCTGCTCAAAGGCCTGCGCATGGGTGCCGGCGTCCGCTGGCGCGACAAGCAGATCATTGGCTCGCGCGGCGCCGACACCATCGCCGATCCCGCCAATCCGCTGCGCGCCATCGACGATCCCAAGGTGGACGCCTACACGCCCGTCTACACGCCGAACGACTACTACATCGTGACCGGCACGATGAGCTACACGTGGCGCTTCAAGAACCGCCGCGAGGTGCAGGCCAATCTCGTGATCAACAACCTGCTCAACGACCGCGGCCCGCAGTATTCCTCGATCGCGCAGACCGCCTCCGCGCTGCGCCCCAAAGGCGGCGACTACACGAGCCCCGCCCGCGAGACCGTGCCGCTGACCTTCGCGCTGAAGCAGCCCATCAGCTATAATCTCCAGCTCACGCTGAAGATGTGAGGTGACGAGTCCGACCGTAGGGTCGCCGCGCGCCCGCGGGGCCGCGCGGTTATAAACGCCCGGGGCCGAACGGGCCGCGGGGCGCACGGGGCAGCGGGGTCGC
>JANNEY010000223.1:0-10324 GCA_031379235.1 Opitutaceae bacterium
GGAGACGTTGAGCGCCGTGCGGCTGAGCTGGATGTAGCTGACGAGGGAGATGCCGATGACGGCCGAGAGCAGCATCGCGACGATTAAGAGCGAACCGCGGCGGGAATCACGCTGGCGGAGATTGGTTTTCATGAGCGCAAAAATCAGGCGGTGACGTGCTTGTTTCGCATCACGTAGCGGGCGGAGAGCACGATATTGGATGCGGTGGTGACGGTGGTGGTGGAACGCGAGGCCGAGAGGGAAATCTGGATTTGCTTTGTGAGGCCGTTCGCGGTGGTGAGTGCGCTCGCGGTGGAGTAGTCCGTGATCGCGGTGCCGGTGATGCTGTAGGCGAGGAAACTGAAGGTGGTGATGCCGGTGAGCAGCGTGGTCGTCGCCGAATTCGCGGTGCGCGTGAAACTGCCCGAGGCGTAGGCGTAGGTGATGTTGGCGCTGTTCACGACCAGCGTGACGGAGGTGGCACTGGTCCACGTGACGGCGCTGGCCTGGCGGGTATCCTCGGCGAAAGTCTCGAGGGCCTTGCGCGCCTGCGACTCCATGTCGCTGTAGTTGCGGAGATTCGCGCCGCTGCGGCCGAGGAAAAGGAAGGTCGTAAGCACGCCGAGCAGAATGAAGCTGCCGAGTGTCGACGCGATGAGGACTTCGACGAGCGTGAAACCACGTGCTCGGCCGCGGGAATTAAGAGCGGGCGACAGTGTAGTAGTAGTCATAAAGTCCGTCCTTGGCATACATGGTGGTGAATGAGCGGGCGTGGCTTTTCCCGTCGTAGGAATTCCACGCGACATTGATCGTGATGTAGCGGACATCGGCGCGGCTGCCGTCGCCGGTGTTCACGCTGCGGCTGACCGCGAACTTGGCGGTGAGCGCGGCGTTGGCCGAAAACATCGAGGCGAGGGAGACCGTTTCCGAAGCGGGCAGCTCGACGATGCTGTCGATGGCGACCGTGCCGGTATTGCTCCACGCCATCAGGCGCAGCCGCTCGATTTCGCTCTGCATGATTTGCGAGGCGAGGGTGGAATCGCGCGCGACATCGAGCGCCCGGAATCCCGTCTGCATCGCGATGATCGAAGTGGCGATACCGAAGGCCATGACGAAGGACGCGAGCGCGACCTCGATGATGGTGAAGCCCCGGGCGTCGCGCGGTTGCCGGGCGGATTTGAGGTGTGGAGCTTTCGTCTCGGAAAAGCGGGAGCAAATCAGCATGCCGCAGCATAGACGATCGGCGGCGCAGGGGTTAGGGCCGAAAGCAGGTTGGATTCAGGCCTGCGGACACTAGGGCCAAAAGGCCCCAATGAATTTTACCGGACAATCACCAGCCCTCAAACAACGCGTTGTAGATCGCCCGCTCCGCACTCGTTGAAAGCTCGCGCCATTTGGCGATGGTGAACGGCTCGCCGTTCTGGCCCTGGGCGAGGGTCTCGTCGTAGTGGAAGGCGGCATTGCCCGTGAGTCGGATGGAGCGGGCGACAATGGAACCCATCACGTCGCCGTTGCCGTTAATCGTTACGTCGCCATTGGGCGCATAGATGACGCAGCGCAGCGCGCCATTGCCGGCGACGTGGATGGTTTGGCCTGCGGTGGTATCGTTGGTCCCCATGAGCTGGCAGGTGATGGGTTGAACATTGGCGTTGGCGAGGCCGTTGCCGGCAATCTTGACGCCACCCTGGGCGTAGAGCGTGAGCCTTGATCCGGCAGGGATGATGATGGAAGCATTCCCCGTGACGCTGACCGCATCTCCCGCCGAACTCATCGTCAGGATCAGCGTCACATCGCCGAGGATGGTCAGGGTTTGATTTCCGTTCAGGGTCAGTTGCGGGGCGCGCCACGTGGTAGCGGTGCCGGCAACGCCGAGAACTGATGGGATCGAAGAGAGAACCGTGCCGGCCGTGGGCGTGGACACGATTTGAAAGTTGGCGTTGAAATCCGTGGCGATGTGATTCGGATCGACCGTGACCCCGACGGGCGTGTCGTTGCCACTGATCGAGCCGCCCGAGCCCACGTCGGGCTGAGCGCCACCGGTGGCCACGTAGCCCCAGATGTGAGCGTTGTTGATGAGCACCGCACTGTTGACGAACGAAGCGCTGGCGATGGTGCCGTGATCGGTGCGACTGGCCGAGGCGTAGTCGAGCGCGGGCGTGAGCGGATTATTGTCGGGATCGGAATTCCACGCGTCGACGGAGGTGTTGGCTCCGGAAAAGACGATCGTTTCTTTGGCGACCATCGCGTTCGCGAACAACGAGCGCCGGCGCAAGGTGATTTCAATCATCTTCGTGACGGGCGTTTCGGAGGCACTGCCGACCGCCGATTGCGCGATGATTTTGGGCCGCGTGTTCGGGCTCGGTTCACGGCTGTCGACGTAAACCTTGACCGAACCGTTGGTGCCCTGACCAAGCTCGAACCCATTGAATTTCTGCCAGGCGGCGGAGCCGCTTTGAGTCCAGCCATTCCACGCGTCGGTGGCTCCGGCCGACGTGCGATTGAAGGACCATACCGCCTCCTCGGTGCCGGCCTCGGCGAGGTTGAGCGCGGCATAGCCGTTGAAAGTGCGCTTCGCGAGCCGGCTCGTGGAGAGATTGAGATTGAGGTAGCTCGCGAGTCCGACCGCGATCAAGGCCACGAGGAGCAGGGCAACAATGAGCACGGCGCCGCGCTGTCGATCGCGCGAAAGATCGGCCAGACCACCGCCCAAGACGGTGGCTTTGCGCGGAGAAGCTGGAAGGGATCGGCGCATCAGTTGCTGACCCGCTTGTTGCGGAGAATGTAGCGCGCTGAAATCGCGGATTGGGTGGTGGCGACCGTGGTCACGCCGGTGCGCGAGGTGCGGAGCGTGACTTCAAGCTGCTTGGTCTCAAGGTCGTTGCCCGCGGTGTTATCGGCGACGCCGGGCTGCTCGAGTTTGAAGCGGCGAAAGGCGAAATCGCTGCCGACATTCCGCACGAGTGCAGCCCGAGGTTGCGTGGAGTTAGCGGATCCGACGAGACGGTAGAAAGAGCGGAAGCCGGGGCTCGCCGCCTCGTCGTCATACGCGTAGGTGATGGTGCTCGTGCCGGAACCAGCGGTGGCAACAAAGAGGGTGACGCTCTGCGCGGTGTTCCAGTGGATATCGGTGGCCTTGCGCACGTCGCCGGCAAAAATTTCCAGAGCGTTGCGCACCTGGGACTGCATCTCGGAATAGTTGCTCGCCGCGTAGCCCGTGCGCCCAATCATCAGGAAAGCGCTGAGGACGCCGGCCAACACGAGGGTTGAAAGCGTCGCCGACACGATGACTTCCGTCAGCGTGAATCCCGCGCGACGTCCGCGGCGGGTGATCGCGGGGCGTTTAGTGGGCGGTGTAGAAGTAGTCATAGAGTCCGCTTTTGCTGTAGCGCGTCACCATCTGCGCCCTGTGTTCGCGGCCGTCGTAGCCACGCCAAGTTGAGTTGATCACGATCTCCTTCATGTCGGCCTTCAGGTCGCGAATCGTCCGGGTGCAGGCGAAGGAGCCGCTCGGCGGCACGCCAGCGCCACTAAGAGCGACGGTGGTGTCGTTGGCATCCTGCATCGCTTGAATCTGCGCCCAGCTTTTCAGGCGCATCCGTTCGAATTCCGATTGCATCACTTGCGAGGCGAAGGTGAGCGCGCGCGAACTGTCGACCGCCTGCAGTCCGCGTTGGAGCGTCACAATCGCGGTCGTGATGCCGAGCACGAGCACGATCGCGGCGAGCATCACCTCGACGAGGGTGAACGCGGCTTGTCGCCGCAGTGGTGCTTGAGTGCGTGCGAACAAGGGTAAGGGCGGACGGTTGACTGGACGGGTTCGTTGCAAGGGTGGGCCGGAGGAAAGGGAAGCGAAGGCGGTGAATTGAAACGAGGCGTGAGAGTGGGGCGGAGTTTACCGGGGTTAGCCGTTTTGGGGATTGGCCTGACGCACATAAAGCGCGGCGGCTTGGGCGCGGCGTTTCACGTTCAGTTTCTCGAAGACGTTGACCAAATAGTTCTTCACCGTGTTTTCGCTCAGAGCGAGTTTCTCGCCGACTTGCTTGTTGGTGAGTCCTTCGGAAACCGCGGAAAGGACGCGGCGCTCTTGGTGTGAAAGCACACCCAGATCGGGACCGAGATCGACGGTGCCGCGATTGCGGATGAGCCGGAGCACACGGGTCGTGACATCGGCATCAAGGATGGAGCGGCCGGCGGCGACATCGTTCAGCGCCTGGACGAGGCCCGCGGGATCGATCTCCTTCATGAGGTAGCCGTGAGCACCGGCGGTGACGGCGTCGTAGATGAACACGTCGTTGGAAAAGGACGTCAGCATGATGACCCGCGTGTGCGGCAATTGGGCGGTTATTTTCCGGCACGCATCGATGCCGGAACCGTCGGGCAGCCGGATGTCGAGCAGGACGATGTCGGGCTTGGTGCGCAGACACTCGCTCACGGCCTCGGCGAGGGTCGCCGCCTCAGCGACGACATGCATCGGCGGATCGGACTGTGCGGAGAGGACGGTCTTGATGCCGTGCCGAACGAGCTGGCTGTCGTCGACGAGCATGATTCTGAGCGGAGCGGTAGTCGTAGCGGTCATGGTGGGGAAAAAGTAAGGCTGACGCGCGTGCCGTGTCCCAACTGGGAGGTCACGTTCAGCTGAGCGCCCAACTCACGTGCACGTTGCGTGAAGTTGGCCAGTCCACGGCCGGAATGCTCGGCCGTTTCCGTATTAAAGCCACTGCCATTGTCGACGACTTCGAGATGGACGAACACGTTTTGACGCGTGAGCGAGACTTCGATGTCGGTGGCGTCGCCGTGGCGCAGCGCGTTGCTCACCGCCTCGCGGATGATCTGCAACGCATGCACGCGTTGGGAAAGACTCAGGCCGGCCGCGAGTTCGTCGCTTAACGCGAGCGTGGCGCGAAAGGTCCGCATGTTTTGCATGGCGTCGAGCAGGTCAGCGACCGCTTGCGAGAAGGTCTGTGTGCGGAGGGCCTCGGGCTCAAGTCCGCCGATGAAGTTGCGCACATCATGGATCGTGTCGTTGAGGGCCGCCCGGGTTTGTTCGAGGCGCGCCACCGCGTCCGACTGGTCGGGCCGAAGCTGCGCGCGAATGCCAGCGAGGCCCATGCCGGCGGCGTAGAGCGACTGGATCACGCCATCGTGCAGATCGCGACCGAGGCGAGCACGCTCCTCAAGATTGTCACGCAAGGCCGCAGCGCTGCGTGACAGCGCCTCCTGCGTGCGCTTGCGGCTCTCAATCTCGGTGCGGAGTGCTTGTTTCTGCTCAAACGAACTAAGGACTAGCTGGGCCACCGCCCCGAATTCGGAAGGCTCGCCACATAGGGGTGTGACCGCGGATTTGTCGTCATTCTTAAGACTCATTCCAATCATGCGAACGGGCCGAAGCACCCATGACTGCAAGGCCAAGCCCGTGGCCGCGAGCACCAGCAAGCCGAAGAGAATGAAGAGGCGCGCTTGATGCCCGTCCGCCTGCTTGCCTCCGTTCAAATCGCTGAGATCGCAGTCGATGCGCAGGACGCGCAGCGTTCGGCCGCGCCAGTCGAGCAAGGGGCGAATCAGGATGAGTTGTGAAAGCGGCTCGGCCAGGTGAGCGCTTTCGTGCGGGCCGCCGAGCGTCACCGTGCTTTCGGTGAGCCCAGCGAGGGCTTGGAGATGACCTTCGTTCCAGCGTCGCGCGAGCACGAGCCAGTCGCGACTGCCCGCAGCCTGAAGACGGCGCACGCAGATTTCCATCAGCTCACCGTTTGATTCGGCAAAGAAACGGGGATTGGGGGTTTCAGCGACGAGGGTCGACCATTCCTTGGCTTCGAGCGGGAGCGGGCGCGCCTCAATGCCTTTCGCGGTGAATGCGAGACTGGCAGTCGAGCTATCCGCGCGCACGATCCACAGACTCTCGATATTGAACTTAGCGACGGTGGCGCTAATTTTTTCTTGGGCGGCTGCAGCGCTGGCGTTAGCGACGAGCGCGACAAATTCGTCCGACTGGGCAAAGTCGGCTGCGAGGTTGGGCAATTCCCGTCCCGCAGCGTCAATCCAGTGATTAATTAATGTGGCTCGGCCTTGGCGCTCGTTCCGGGCCGTCTCGTTGCGGGCTCCCTCCTGCATCTTTTCCACGAGGAGCCAAGTGAGGACAAGCGCTCCGAGGAGCATGCCCAGCAGCAGGGCAAACCGGAGCTTGATGGTCATTCTCACGTCCCGGTTTTGATATCCGGTTCGCCGTAATCGCCAAGTCAAACACCCCAAACTTGGTGTAACTACCTTAGTAGGATCAGTATTGAGGCGGGTTCAGTGTCGGATCTTATTACAAAGATACTGCTTTGTTTGCTGATTTATAAAAATCATATGGACAGCTAGATGCACAGTTCGCGCGATCTGCGGACGTGACGCGCTGAAAGTGCCATTGTAAAAAATAGGCCTGAAAGCACTTGAAAGAGAGGCCTGTAAGAGTGTAGTTGTATGATATTCTGACGTTTACGTAGTTACACGCTGGGACGTTCTTTGAGTTTGGAGTATTAATGGTTTTTTAAAAACAAGTAAATCATGGTGATAAGAATGGGTGGCAGCATCTGGCATCTGCGCTGCATTCTCGTCATCACATTAGAACGTAGTTAATCTCTCCAACCATAATTCACATGAAAAAGATACAATTATCCAAGCTTGCACGAACCGCGCTGTTTGCCGGTCTCAGCCTCGCCACGAGCGTGGCACCTTCGTTTGCCGCCGTCATTAGCTTCTCCGTGAGCGCAGGCACCCAGCCCACTAATGTTGGGACGATCACAATCACGGACGTTAACGCAACTACCGTGAATGTCGCAGTAAATTTGCTTAACTCTTCATATGGCTTCCTTAACACCGGTGGCCCGCACACGCCGTTCGCATTTAATATTGGAGCTGATGCTACCTCCGTCAGCGGTCTGCCTTCCGGTTTCTCGCTGAACAACGCTGGTGGCGACAACACTCCGTTTGGGACTTTTGACACAGCGATCGACAAGTCGGGTGGTAACGGTTCGGGCAATGCTTATTATGGGAATTTGAACTTCAATGTCGTCAGAGCGAGCGGATTGACGGTGGGCAGTTTTGTTGCCAATTCCGACGGTTACTTCTTTTCCGCAGACCTTACCGATGGCCAGAACACCGGTGCTCAAGGTTGGAAAGTTAGCAATAGTAACATCGTCGGCACGCCCGATGGAGGTATGACCGCTGCTCTCTTGGGCTTGGCCTTGGTGGGTATGGCGATTGCACGTCGGTTCGGCTTGAAGAGCTAACCTGAGATTCAATTCTTAAAACCAAAAAGCGCACGACCAAAGGTCGTGCGCTTTTTGTTGCCCAGAAAACGGGGCTCCCTGCATCGACAACTAGCGATTATGGCACGGTCACTGAGCGCACCATCGGCTCGGCGTAGATTGTAGCATCATAGGTCACGCCGGTGGGCGGGGAAATGGCCTTGATCGTGCCGGTAATGCTGCCGCTCCTCTTGGTCCGGCTGGAAGTGAGCACGACTTTGCCCGATGAATCCGTTTTTCCGCTTGTGGTTCCGGAGACCGAGCCGGACCAAGCCAGCGTGATTGTAGCCCCTGACACTGGCCTGCCGAGGCGGTCTTTGATGAAGATGGTCGCGATGGCATTAGTGCCGCTGGATGTTTTGGTGCTGGCGAGAGTATATTGGCGGAGATCGATGTTGGTGTTAGGATCGCCAGCGATAGTGACAGCCACGGTGGCGGAGGCGGTGGCACCACGATTGTCGGTCACGGTCAGGCGGGCGGTGTAGCTGCCCGGCGTGGAATATGTTTTTGAGGGCGCAGCGGAGGTCGAGGTCGTGCCGTCACCGAAACTCCAAGCGTAGGAGGCGATCGTTCCATCCGGGTCACGCGAGCCGGCGCTCGAAAACGCAATCGCGACCGGGGCGACGCCGTTGGTGACGCTACTGGAGGCAACGGCCATAGGAATCTGGTTAACGGGTGCGGTGACGGTAATCGTGACGCTAGCCGCACCCAGCAAACCGTCGTTGTCGGTGACCGTGAGGGTGGCGTTATAGCTGCCCGCCGTGGTGTAGGTGTAGGTCGGGCTCATCGCTGCCGATGTCGCGCCGTTGCCGAAATCCCACGCGTAGCTGACAATCGAGCCATCGGAGTCGGACGAGTTTTGACCTGCGAATGCAACCGTGAGGGCGGCTACGCCTGTGGTGGTTGAGGCGGTCGCGACGGCCGTGGGAGCCTGCTTCGCCGTCGTGTAGACAATCGTGCCGGTGATCAGATAATTGCCGACGCTGCCGTAGCTAGAGTAACCCGTGGTGGTCGGATCGCCTGCGCCAATCCCGGTGATGCGGAGATAGTAGGTGCCGACGGCGAGTGTCGGCGTGAACGCGGCGCTCAGGTTAGTGATCGCGTTGGTTTGGAGGACTTGTCCGGCGGAGTTGAGCAGCTCGGCCTTGATATGGAGATCCGGGGAAGGCGAGGGGCTGACGATGCTCAGGGCGATCGGACCGGCTCCGGTATCAAAACGGAAAAGGTCGATGTCCGTGCTTCGCTCGATGGTGCCGCCGTTCGCGACATTCGGGCCGCTTAGGAGCGTCGCGGTCGCGAGCGTGTTGCCATGGTCGTCACCGGCGAGCGGCGCGTAAGTGGCGATGACGGCGAAATCGTCCTGGGTGTTGGTCGCGTTGGCGTAGTCGCCTTTGCTGAACTGCACGATCGATTTGTAGTAGCCGACGCCCATGATTGGGGCCCAGTCGCCCTGACCAAAATAATATTCGCTGGGCGAGGTGCCGCCGACGCCGTCGTGGTAAAGCCCGAGGGTGTGACCGACTTCGTGAGAGACCGCCTCGGCGATGTATTTATCGTAGTTACCGAGCTGACCGGTGAAGATCCAGCAGGGGGTATCGGAGTTCCAATTAAATGATCCGATGTAGGCGGTGCCGCCGGCACCACCGTCATACCAATTCGTCGGGCTGATGACGACACGGACGCCGTAGCTCAGATCGCTCGTGCTCGTCTTCCGCAGGCCCTCGAGGCCCGGGTCCTGCGTCGTGACATCGATGGCGAAAGGCGCGTAGTCCTCCGCCACGCGCTGCCAGATTGATTGGATGGCGGCACGCTCGGCGGCGCTGAAGGTCGTTGGGTCGCCATCAGTATCGAACGGCTGTGAGACAATGGGAGCGCCGGCCGTGTAGGCGCTGTTCCAGGAGGTGCCGGTCGTCGTGTGACCGTTGAAATCCAGATAAATCACGCGCGTGGCGCCGGGCAGACTGTGCAATTGGAAGACATCGACCGTGGTGCCGGCGGCGAGCTGTGTGGTCGACGAAGCAGCCGTCAAAGCGTTGGCGACTGCACCGCGGGCTTCGGTGTGTTGCGGGTCGCGCAGGTCGACCGCGAGACCGTTGCAGGCGTAGTGGAGCGCGCCGTGGCGGTCGACCGCCAGAGACGCATGGCGATGAAACAGCGCGGTGAGATGTTCAACATCGTGGCCGTAAGCTTTCGCGACTTCGGGCAGCTGCACACCAAGTTCGCGGATCGCTTCGGCACCCTTCGCGGCGCGGAGCAGCCGAATATTTTTCGGTGGCTCGGCCCCGGCGCATTGCACGCCCGCCAGAATCGCGGCGGCAGCGAGGCTTGCGCGCGTGATGTTTTTTCCGATGCGAAAGGAACGAAGAGAGTTCATGTCGGCTTCGGAATTGATGGTGCAACCGGATTGCTGAAACTCTGGGTGCTACGCAGATCGCGACTAAGCATTCCCTGAAAATATCTTTAGATATTGGGGAACAGTATTTTAAAAATCATTCGCTTTACATTCTTCTAACCTCGCCGGGCTTTTACGCGGCCTTGACGTGAAGAGTGCCGACGAATTCACCCGCGGCCGATTTCTTCGCTCGACGGTGCGCCGTGCGGCACTGAGACCAACGTCCCGCAACGCTCAGACTATTCCGAGGTGGGGCTGGCTCTCCGAGCCGGCCTGGGTTGCGGGGCGATGCGCGAGCTGGAACTCAGGCCGCTTGCGGAGAAGCGGCCCCACCTGCCAGAAGTCCAAACTTCAATGGACGTTGGTATGAGAGCCTCATTTTCCCTGCTCCGTTTTTGTCGTCTGACCGTGCCGTGCTAGCTTTTTGAAATGTGACTGGCGTGGTCGATGGGCTCGGCGCAGTTCCAAGGCACGTGTATTCCGGCGCGAATCGGAAGGTAGCGCGAACAGCGCGCCGGACTACTATGCACACCCAATGAGTGGAGTAATCGATGCCGCGAACGAAAAGGAAAAGCCGGGCGAAGGCCTCAACTAATACCACCGTCGCATGATTTCTGGACTTTAGTTGGATCGAGGTGGGGTCGGGACCTCCGGGCCCGGCCACGGG
>JANNEY010000194.1:0-6377 GCA_031379235.1 Opitutaceae bacterium
TCGATCTCGACCTGCGGGAGATCGAATTTCAGGTCCGAGTCGGCGAAGAAAAACGTGGGAGCAGCGTTCGGATCGTTGGCCTCGGTGTTGGCGTAGAGCGCGAGCTGGTTTGCATACTCCATCATCTCGCTGTGATCGGCGGTAGAGCGGATCACGAATTCAATCGGGAACTGGCCGCCGGAAGGCAACGGCTCGGGCGTCGTCACGATGACGTTGAGACCGGCGATGGTGGCCGCGGGGCCTTGTAGTGACTCCTGAATCTCGATGGAGGACCGTTTGCGCTGCGACCAGGGCTTCAGGATGATACCAGAGAAACCGAAGTTCGCGCCCGTGAGCTGGAAGGAGTTTTCGTATTCCGGCACGTTTGTGAACATCTTCTGCACCTGATCCGCGAAGATCACATTTTGATCAATGGTCGAAGTCGGGGAAGTCTGGAGGATGCTGAACACGACGCCCTGGTCCTCCTTCGGCGCCAACTCGCGCTGGGCGAACATGAAGAAGGGAGCGAGCAGGAGCGTGAGCAACACCGCGGCGGTGATCGTCACGGGCACCCAACCCAGGCTGGCTGCGACCATACGCTCGTAGCGATTACGCACGCGATCGAAGAGACGGTTGATCGTGCCACTGAGGCCCCGCTCCTCGTGCGCGTGGTCTTTGAGCAGGGCGGCGCTCATCATCGGCGAAAGCGTCAGCGCGACGAAACCGGAGACCGCCACCGCGCCGGCGAGGGTCATTGCGAATTCGCGGAAGAGCGCACCGGTGAGCCCGCCTTGAAACGCGATGGGCGCATAAACCGCGGCCAGCGTAATCGTCATGGAGATGACGGGGCCGACGAGTTCGCGGGCGCCGAGGACGGCGGCCTCCACTGGAGCTTTGCCGTCGCGGATGTGACGCTCGATGTTTTCGACGACGACGATAGCGTCGTCCACCACGATGCCGACCGCGAGCACCACGGCGAGGAGCGTGAGCAGGTTGATGGTGAAACCGAAGGCGAGCATCAGCGCGAGCGCGCCGACCAGCGAAAGCGGCATCGCGACAATCGGGATCAGCACGGAGCGCAGCGAGCCCATGAAGAGGAAGATTACGAGCATCACGATGAGCAGAGTCTCGATGAGCGTGCGGAGAATTTCTTTCAGCGCGTCGTCGATGTATTTGGTGCCGTCGTAGGCGATCTTGACGTTGAGGCCGGCGGGGAGCGCGCGCTCGATCTCGGGCATGGTGTCGCGGACGCGCTTGATGACTTCGACGGTGCTCTCGGTCGGGAGGACCCAGATGCCCATGAAGGTGGCGGTCTGGCCGCCGAACTTGACCTCGGTGTTGTAGTCCTCGGCGCCGAGGACGACCTCCGCGACATCGGAGAGACGGATGATGGTGCCGTTGCGCTGGGCGACGACCAGCTGCTTGAACTCATCGACGTTCTTGAGATCGGTATTGGCGACGAGGCTGACACTGAGCATCGAGCCCTTGGTGGAGCCGACGGCGGCGAGGGCGTTGTTGGATTGGAGCGCGCCGCGGACTTCAGAGGGACTGAGGCCGTGGGCCGCAAGCGCATCGGGCTTCAACCAGACCCGCATGGCGAACACCCGGCCGCCGAGCACATCGGCGCGCTGCACACCCTTCACGGAGGAAAGGCGCGGCTGCACCATGCGGTTCAGGTAGTCGGTGATCTGGTTCTGATCCATCGAGTCGGAGTAGAAACTCAGGTAGGCCGAGGCGAACTGGCTGTCGGCGGTCTCGACATTGATCGTCGGCGTCTCGGCCGAAGGCGGCAGTTCGTTGCGCACCTGATCGATCTTGGAACTGATCTGCGCGAGCGCGGCGTTGGTGTCGTAGTTGAGCCGGAGGAAAACCTTGATCGTGCTGATGCTGGCGCCGCTGGTGGACTCGATGTAGTCGATGCCATCGGCGCTGGAAATCACGCGCTCGAGCTGCGTGGTGATGTAGCCGCGCACCGTATCGGCGCTGGCCCCGTAGTAGATCGTAGTGACGTTGACGACGGCGCTATCGCTGCGGGGATACTGGCGAGTGTTGAGCTTGGTGTAGGAAACGACCCCCACGACCAAGATGACAATATTGACGACAAGCGCGATGACGGGCTTGCGAATGAAGAGATCGGTGAAACTTTTAGACAGCATGGCGAGGCGCTCGGAGTGGATGGGCGAATCAGGTATTGGCGGGCTTCGGCGTAGCGCTGGATGAGGGCTGCACGGTGTCGTTGACCTGCACCGGCGAGGCATTGCGGAGTTTGAAGACGCCCGAAGTGGCGACCTTTTCGCCCGGCTTCACCCCCGACTCGACCGCCACGAGATCGCCGCGAGTCGCGCCCAGCTTCACGATCTGCTGGCGGACGCCGAGGTATTCTTTCCCGTCCTTGTCCTTCATTTGCTCGATGATGTAGACGGAATTTCCGTAGGGTGCGTAGACGATCGCCGTCGCGGGCAACACGACCTGCGGCGCGCCGAGCGGTAGCTCGACCTCGACCTGCACAAACATGCCGGCGCGCAGTTTCTCCTCGGGATTGGCGAGGAGAGCCTGCACCGAGACGTTGCGGGTGGCGGCATCGACCTCGGAATTGATGGCGGAAATTTTTCCCTCGAAAGGCTTCGTGAAGCCTTCGACGCGCAGGGCAATCTTCTGGTTGAGGGCCAGCGCGGCAAGCTGCCGCTGGGGCACGCTGAAATTGACGAAGATGGGGTCGAGCTTCTGAATCGGTAGGAGCGCACGGCCGCGGGCGACGAACTGGCCAAGGTTGACGAGACGAATGCCAACACGCCCGTCAAACGGCGCGCGCACATGCTTCTTCTCAATGGTGGCCGTGATCGCGGCGAGGTTGGCGCCCGCCTGGTTCAGCTGGGCCGTGGCGACATCGAACTCGGATTTACTAATCGTGTTTTTGGCCACGAGATCGGCGGCGCGCTCGTGCTGCAGTTTCGCCAGCGCGGAGCCCGCTTCGGCGGCGGCGAGCTGCGCACGTTCCACGCTGGTATCGAGTTCGATCAGCAAATCGCCGGCCTTGACGACGCTCCCGCTCTCGGCGGCGATTTTCACGATCGTGCCGTCGGCATCGGCGGCGACGGTAACACCCTCGACCGGCGCGAGCGTGCCGATCGCGCTGATGACTGGCTGCCATGACACGGCCTTGGCCTCGAACGAAGTGACCGCACTCGGCGGCATCGCATGGGAGATCGAAGACATCTTCTGGATCTGGGAGACCTTTACGGCACCGAGCGCGAGGACGACGACGAGGAAGCCGAGGAAGGCGATGAAGAATTTCTTGAGCATGGGAGTGGTGTAAAAGATGACGAACGAAGGGAACGAAAACGGACACTCAGCGCGCGCCGGGCAAAGCCGGCGGCGCGGCGGGAGACGAAACCGTATCCTCCGCGGCGCGCCGGAGGACTTTGGTCAAGAGGCGGACAAAGGTTCTGCGCTCGCTCTCACTCAGCGTCTCCATGAGCCAAGCCATCTGCCGGAAATGCGCCGGCATGATCTGCACCAGAAGTTTACGGCCACGCTTGGTCAGGCCGACCGACATCATGCGGCGATCATCTGGATGGGGCGTCCGGGAGACGAGGTTGGCGCGTTCCAACGTATCAACCAAACCGGTGATGGTCGCACGAGTCACACCCGTGCGGTCGGCCAGTTCAGCCGGCGTCAAAGGCACCTCGGTCTTGCCGTCACCACCCTGGCAATTTCCCCATAGTGCCATGAGGACCCCGAAACGCCCTTGGGTGATTTCATGCTGAGCTAGGTGAGTCTCGACGACACGAAACGCCTCGTCGCCCGAACGCAGCAAGTGGAGAAAGACCTCGGTTGCCGATGGATCGAGGTCGGGAAACTCGCGCGAGGCCTCAAGGAGGCACTCGTAACGCGGGAGGTCTTTTAACATCAGCAGCGGCATGGCAAATAAAGTAAGGCGGCGGATAGTTAGGTGGCTAACGATAAAAGCAAGCCGCCACACCGAAAATCCCAGCACAGTAGGTGGGCCAATCAGCCCACCGCTGTTGCCTTAATAGGCGCGCACGCCCGAGCCTCCGCAGTCACACCGCGTGACCACGGCTGCTCTGTCAGCCGCCCGTGCCGAAATACTTCGAGCCCCGGCGAAGTGCGGCGCACCGCCCGAAAACCAATCGGTCTGGTGCACCACTCCCTGTTATTGGCTCAGAGCGACTGCGCGGCCGCGACGACCGCCTCGGCGGTGACACCAAGCTCCTTGAACACGGTCGGCGCTGGGGCGCTGAGACCAAAGCGGTCGATGCCGACGACTTTGCCGTCGAGTCCGACATATTTGTGCCAAAGCACCGTGACGCCCGCTTCGACCGCAACGCGCTTGCGGCACGCGGCCGGCAACACGCTTTCACGATACTCCGCCGACTGGCGATCGAAGCGCGAGGTGCAAGGCAGCGAGACGACGCGAGCGCCGGCGCCGAGGGTCTTCGCGGCGGCAATGGCGAGCTGGAGTTCGCTGCCAGTGCCGATGAGGATGTGGGTGAGCGCGGCGGTTTCCTTCACGGCGACATAACCGCCCTTGGCGGCACCTTCGCGCCGCGTTTGCAGCGGGATTTCGTTCAGCGTCGGAAGATTTTGGCGCGAGAGGGCGAGGAGCGTCGGACCATCGGTGCGCTCCAGCGCCGCGGCAAACGCTCCCGCGGTCTCTTCCGGATCGGCCGGGCGGATCACGTCGAGCCCCGGGATGACCCGTAACCCAGAGATCGTTTCGACCGGCTGGTGCGTCGGGCCGTCTTCACCGACGCCAACGGAATCGTGCGTGTAGATATATAAGACCGGGAGCTTCGCGAGCGCGGCGATGCGCATCGACGGGCGCGAATAATCTGCGAACACGAGAAACGTCGCGACGCTTGGGCGGAACAGGCCGTCGTAGGCCACGCCATTGGCAATGGCTGCCATACCGTGCTCGCGAATGCCGAAGCGGATGTTGCGGCCAGCGCGATTCGTGGGATCGAAATCCTTATCGGCGGCGATGTAGTTCAGCGTGGAGCCGTAGAGATCGGCGCTGCCGCCAAAGAGGAGTGGCAATTCCGTGGCGAGAGGTTGGAGCACATCACGACCCGCCGCGCGCGTCGCGAGCTTCGCATCGGCCGGAAACGCCGGGATCTTCGCTAGCAGCGCCGCGGCACTCGGGGCGACACTGCGCGACTCAAGGAGCGCGGCTTTCTCAGGATTTGCCGCGGACCAAGCCTTGAAGGTCTTCGCCCACTTGTTGCAGCCGCGGACGAGCCGCTGCTTGTGCGCCGCGAAATACGCCCGCACATCATCGCTCACGAAGAAGTGCTGGTCGGCGGGCAGACCGAGCGAAGCGCGCGCCGTCTCCGAGAATTTTGCCCCACCCTCGCCGTGGCCCTTGGCCGTCCCCTGCACCTCGGCGATGCCCTTGCCAATGATCGTCTTGGCGATGAGGAGCTGAGGTTTTCCGCTCTTGGTTTTTTTCGCCTTGTTGAAGGCCTTCAGGAACGCCGCGAGATCGTGGCCGTCGAAGGTCTGCACATCCCAGCCAATGGCCTTGTAGCGGGCCGCCGCATTTTCGCTCTGCGTCTTCACCGCCATCGCGTCGAGCGTGACGTCATTCGAATCGTAAATGAGGATCAGGTTGTCGAGCTTCTGGTGGCCGGCAAATGCGCACGCCTCCATCGCGACGCCTTCCTGGACGCAGCCGTCGCCAGCGAGCGCCACGACGTGGTAATCAAAAATGGCGTGCTCGGCGGTGTTGAAGCGCGCGGCGGCCATCTGACCGGCGAGCGCCATGCCGACGGCGTTGCCGATGCCCTGCCCGAGCGGGCCGGTAGTGGCCTCGACGCCGGGCGTCTCGTGAAACTCCGGGTGGCCCGGCGTCGTGCTATGCAACGCGCGGAATTTCTTCACCTGCTCGATCGGCACATCGTAGCCGCTGAGGTGCAGCCAGCCGTAAAGGAACATCGAGCCGTGACCGCCGGAGAGGACAAAGCGGTCGCGGTTCAGCCAGCGCGGGCGCTCGGGATTGTGGCTGAGGGCGTGCCCGAAAAGCACGGCGCCGATCTCGGCGCAGCCGAGCGGGAGGCCGAGATGGCCGGAAGAACACGCGTGAACCGCGTCGATGGCGAGGCCGCGCGCCTGATTGGCCGCTTTGGCGAGGAGGTGAGTTTGCAGCGTCATGAAAAAATCACGCTAGGCGTAGTGCGCGCAGGGAGCGCGGGAAAGCCCGAAGTTTCGCGGCACGCGTGATCCTATGTCATGCCGAGCAATTGCATTCATACCACGCATGAGCCGAAGGCCCATCGCGTCCGCCCGTGCGTTGCCAAAAAAATGCCGAGCCCACACCGGGCTCTCCTTGGCGAAAATCATGTCGTGGGCCGCTGACCGTTTATTCTGCCTTCGCGGGC
>JANNEY010000233.1:0-11577 GCA_031379235.1 Opitutaceae bacterium
GCTCGCAGTGGAGTTTGTGCGCGCCGGCAGCGTTGAAGTCTGGGCGCAATTCCATCAGTCCCTCTTTGCTTCCGTGGATTTCCGTTACCTCGACTAAGTTGTCTTCAAGGAGCCCCAGCACCCCATGAATCTCCAATCCCTCGTTACGCGCCGCCAGGCGCTGCAACAACTCGCGTGCGGTTTCGGCTACATGGCGTTTGCGGGTCTGGCCGCGCAAGCGGCCGCGCGGAGCAACGCGAACCCGCTCGCGGCGCATCCAGGGCATTTCCCGGCGCGGGCGAAGCGCGTGATTTTCCTCTTCATGGGCGGGGGCGTGAGCCACCTCGACAGCTTCGACTACAAGCCCGCGCTCTACGCGAACGACGGCAAGATGATGGATTTTCTCGATCAGCGTGCGATCGCGAAGACCGGTATGGGCGCGACCGGCCGGGTGATGAAACCACTGTGGGATTTCAAGCAGCGCGGGCAGAGCGGGCGCTGGGTCTCGGACCTGTTCCCGCACATGGCCGAACTCGCCGACGATTATTGCGTCGTGCGTTCGATGCACACCGAGGGCGTCGCACACGGACCGGCGACCCTGTTTCTCCACACCGGCTCCACGAATCTCATCCGGCCCTCGATGGGCTCGTGGATTTCGTATGGCCTCGGTTCCGAAAGCGAAAATCTGCCGGCCTTCGTGGCGCTCAGCCCGACGCTCGCGAATGGCGGCCCGCGCAACTACGGCAGCGCGTTTCTGCCGTCCGTGTTTCAGGGCACCGCGATCGGTCGCGCCGGCCAGAAGGCGGCCGAGGCCGGCCTGCGCAATGTGCGCCATCCGGGCCTCACGCCGGCGGAGCAGCAGCGGCAATTCGATCTCGTGCGGGCGATGAACGAAGAACAACTCCGCGCGAAGCCTGGCGATTACGAACTCGAGGCCACGGCAAATTCCTACGAACTCGCGTGGCGCCTCCAAAACCACGCGCCCGACACGCTCGATCTCTCGAAGGAGTCGGCCGCGACGCTCGCGCTCTACGGGATTGGCGAGGAGCCGACCGACGATTACGGCCGCCAGTGCCTCATGGCGCGGCGGCTCGCGGAGTCCGGGGTGCGTTTCATCCAGGTCAATTACTCCGACAACACGAACAATCCCGCGTGGGACCAGCACTCCAATCTGCCGAAGCACAAGGACCACGCCGTGCGCGTGGACAAACCCGTCGCCGGCCTCCTCCGCGATCTCAAGGCGCGCGGTTTGCTCGAAGACACCATCGTGTGGTGGGGCAGTGAGTTTGGCCGCACGCCCTACGCCGAGAAAAACGGCACGGGCCGCGATCACAATCCCACCGGCTTTTCCGTGTTGCTCGCGGGCGGCGGGTTCAAACCCGGCATCGCCTACGGCGCGACCGACGACTTCGGTCACTTCGCGATCGAGAACAAGGTCCACATGCACGACCTGCACGCGACGATCCTCCACCAACTCGGCCTCGACCACGAGAAACTCACCTTCCGGCACGACGGCCGCGACTTCCGCTTGACCGATGTGCACGGGCACGTGGTGAAGGATATTTTGGCGTGAGCGAAACCGGAAAAATTTGAACTGCGGATGGCCACGGAGGCCCACGGATAAAACCTCCGCGCTCTGAATCCGTGTTTATGCGTGTCCATCCGTGGTTAATTTCTCGTTCGGCTTTTTTAGAATCTTTGTTTTCAAAAAATGAAATCCCTCGCCCCACTCCTCGCACTTCTCGCACTCCCGTTCGGTGCTCTCGCCGCGCCTTCCTACGACCAGTCGCGCGTCCCGCTTGAGGTCGATGCGCCCAAGTCGGGGATGACGAAGATCGTCATCCTCGCCGGCGGGCCGAGCAGCAAGGCGATGGCGCACGAATATTTCGCTGGCTGCGCATTGCTCATGGAGTGGCTCAAACAGCAGCCCGGCGTCTGGCCCGTGCTGGCACGCGACTGGCCGAAGAACGAGCGCGTGCTCGAGGGCGCGAAGTGCGTGGTTTATTTTGGTGACGGCGGCGGCAAGCAACCCTTCGCGACGCCGGAGCGCTGGGCGAAACTTACGCAGCTCATGCAGTCGGGCGCCGGCCTTGTGCTCCTGCATCAGGCGATGGATTTCCCCAAAGGCCCCGATGGCGACGCGATCAAGCGCTGGCTCGGCGGCGTGTTTCACAGCGACATCGGGAGCCGTGGTCACTGGGACATGGAGTTCATGAAAATCCCCGCGCACGAGGTCACGCGCGGGGTGAAGCCATTTGCCGCGCCGGGCGACGGCTGGCTCTACAATCTGCACTTCGCGGACCAAGGTATGACCCCACTTCTCCTCGGCGGTGTGCCCGACAAATCGCGCTCCACCCCTGATGCCAAGAAACACAACGGCCGCGACGAAGTGATCGCGTGGGCCTACACGCGCCCCGACGGCGGCCGCGGTTTCAGTTTCACCGGCGCCGATCTCCACAAGAGCTGGGCCTACGAGAGCCAGCGCACGCTCGTCCTCAATGGCATCCTTTGGGCCGCGCACGTTGCGGTGCCCGCCGATGGCGTGCGTGTCGCCCTTGATCCGGCGCAACTCGAACTCAATCTCGACGACAAGCGGGCGGCCGCCGAAGCCGCGGCCGCTGCCGCGAAGGCGAAGCAGAAAAAGAAATAGCGGGTCCGCCGCGTCACTGATGCGCGCTGGGTGCGCGGCGGTTCGCACCGGAAGATCACGAACGTCGCCCACGCGAGCGCGACGCCAAGAAGACCCCGATGTCGGCGGCAGCGTCTGTGACGCAGGAATGGGCTTCGCGATCGACGCTGGCGCCCGATTCCGGGCCGCGCTCAGTGCGTCATGACGTAGCAGATGATATTTATCGCGAGTGGGTAGGCGATTTTCTCGGAATATTTTTCGAAATACTCGGCGTTTTCACCTTCGCGTTCCCAGCCGTCGCTGTCGTCGGAGTTGTGCATGCCCATCACGAGCAGGCGGCCCTTTTCGTCGAAGATGACGCGGTGATGGATCTGGGTGTTCGGGATTTTTAGTCCCATGCGGATGTTGGGCACCTGCGCTTTTTCGCGGATGTTCACGACCATCCGATAGAGCGGGTGTTCGATCGGCAGCTCCTCGAAACGCTTGCCGGGAAGAATCGTCTGAAACAACCGCTCGACGTGTGCGAGGTCGTCGTCGCCCCAATAGTCGGTCATCAGCATGAAGCCGCCGTTCAGCAGGTAATTTCGCAGCGCGACGATTTCGGGCTCAGTCAGTCCCAGCGCCCCTGGCGCCGCGGCGAAAAGAAACGGATAGTCCGGGAGATCGGGAGCGGTGGCGCGGACCAGACGGCAGTTGGGGTCAACCCGGAGTGCCGTCAGCTGCTGGAGCCGATACGAGAGATTGAGATCCGCGTCCGGGAGGTCGGTGGTCCATCCGCCGCGCCGGGCTCCGGCCGGGCGCGGCGCAGTGTCGTAGCGCAACCGGGCAAACGTGAAGACCTCGGTGGTGAAGCCGCGGGGATTTTCCCACTCGGGGGTGCCGGTGCTGCGGGAGCCGATTTCACGGGCGGTGCGGGCATTCGGCGGCACGTAGATCTGGCCGCCGCCGAAGAAACCACGTTGAGCCAGCCCGATGGTGCCGGCGGCCAGGCTCACCAGCAGAACAATTGTCGTCCGAAGCGTCCGGCCTGGCCCCCAAGTGCGCATCGTTGCAGGCGTATAGAGTGGCCACCTTCGCGCAAGGTGATCCGCGGGCGAAAAGCGCGGCGAAAAATTCAGCTCGTTGCCCACGCGGTGCGCAGGCACGGCTTTCCGGTTTGGCCGGCCCGTCGTAGGGGCGCGCCTCGTGCGCGCCCTGAGGCGTGGACGAGCCACGCCCCTACCCAAACCGGAAAGCCGTGGGTGCGCAGGCGGGATTCGATTCGTGCGCTTGCGTCGGTCCGGCACGGTGGAGTTGGATGTGGTGTCGTCTGCGACATGACCAAGCGCTC
The DNA here is from genome assembly GCA_031379235.1 of Opitutaceae bacterium. Lineage (GTDB taxonomy): Bacteria > Verrucomicrobiota > Verrucomicrobiia > Opitutales > Opitutaceae > ER46. Next base: position 3,939 of record JANNEY010000233.1, read on the forward strand.
CGCCCAATCACCTAAACCGGTCGCCGTGCTGCCGGCCGACTACGCCCCCCTGCTCGCCGAGATCAAAGCGCGCGTGCAGACCGCCCGGGTGAAAGCGGGACTGGCGGCCAATCGGGAACTCCTCGTGCTTTACTGGGATGTGGGGCGATTGATTTGCGAGGCGCAACGCACGAAGGGTTACGGCAAGAAGGTCGTGGAACGACTGGCGGCGGATGTGCAGCGCGAATTCCCCGGCTTGGCCGGATTTTCACCGTTGAATGTCTGGCGGATGCGGGCGTTTTACGCGGCCTACGCCGACGATGCGGAAATTCTGTCACAGGCTGTGACAGAATCTGGATCTCCTCGCACGGTGAAGATGTCGCGGTCGACACCGGCGCCGCCCGGGAAGAAACTGTCACCGCCTGTGACAGCATCCGCCGTGGAGTTCCCGCCGAGCGGGCTGGGAAAAATTGCCGGGCCGCCCGAGCCGTTGGCGTCGTTGCCGTGGGGCCACAATCTCATGCTTCTGCACAAGCTGGACGCGCGTGCGGCACGCCTCTGGCTTGCGGCCAAGGCCGTCGAGCACGGCTGGTCGCGCAGCGTCCTCGCGCTCCAGATCGAGTCCGGCCTGCACCAGCGGCAAGGGCGGGCGGTCACCAATTTCAAGACCACGCTGCCGCCGGCGCAGTCCGATCTCGCCCAGGGCCTCACGAAGGATCCCTACCTCTTCGACTTCCTCACGCTGCGGGACGACGCCAATGAGCGCACGGTTGAAGCGGCCCTCGTGGCGCACGTGGAAAAATTTCTACTGGAGCTGGGCGCGGGCTTCGCGCTCGTCGGCCGCCAGGTGCATCTCGAAGTGGGGGATCAGGACTTCTATCTCGACCTCGTGTTCTACCACCTGAAGTTGCGCTGCTTCGTCGTGATCGATTTGAAGGCGCGTGATTTTACGCCTGAGGCGGCGGGTAAAATGAATTTCTACCTTTCCGCGGTGGACGACCACTTTCGTCAGGCCGGCGACCAGCCCTCGATCGGCCTCATCCTCTGCCGCAACAAGAACCGGGTGATCGCCGAATATGCCCTGCGCGATCTGACCAAGCCGATCGGAGTTTCCGGCTACGTGACCAAGCTGGTGGACTCATTGCCCAAGACGTTCAAAGGCGCCATTCCTTCCGTGGCCGAATTGGAAAAAGGGCTCACGCAAGCGTGAGGGCCGCAACGGCAATTTTCCCATGAAACCCCGATTGATACCCGCGCTGGCGGTGGCAGTTTTGCTACTGTTCGCACCCGTGGCCCGCGCCGCGCCGCCCAACCTCCTCGTCATCCTCGCCGACGATCTCGGCATCGGCGACGTATCGGCCTACCGGCCCGGTGCGGATGTGCAGACACCGAACCTGGATCGGCTGGCGGCCGAGGGGATGCGTTTCACCCGGATGCGCGCCAACGCCACGGTCTGTTCGCCCACGCGCGCGGCATTGATGAGCGGCTGTTATGCGGACCGCGTCGGCGTGCCCGGGCTCATCCGCACCGACCCGGCCAACACCTGGGGTTATTTCGATCCCAAGGTCCCGACCCTCGCGAATCACCTCCGCAGCGCCGGCTACCACACCGCGATCGTCGGCAAGTGGAACCTCGGGCTCACCGCGCCCGGCGCGCCCAACGACCGCGGCTTTGATCTCTTCCACGGTTTCCTCGACGACATGATGGACAGCTACACGACGCACCGGCGGCAGGGGCACAATTACATGCGCCACAACCGCGACGTCGTCGACCCGGTCGGGCATGCGACGGATATTTTCACGACGTGGGCCAACGACTACCTGCGCGAGCGCGCCGCGGCGAAGTCGCCGTTCTTCCTCTACCTCGCTTACAACGCCCCGCATTTCCCGATGGAGCCGCCTGCCGAGTGGCTCGCGCGCGTGAAGCAACGCGTCCCCGGCATCGACGAGAAACGCGCGTTGAGCGTGGGGCTCATCGAGCATCTCGATGCGTGCATCGGTCAGGTGCTCGCGACGCTGAAGGCCACTGGCCTCGACCAAAACACACTCGTCGTGCTCACGTCGGACAACGGCGGCTCGCTCCCGCACGCGCAGAACAACGACCCGTGGCGCGATGGTAAACAGAGTCACTACGACGGTGGCCTGCGCATTCCGTTCGTGGTGCGTTGGCCGGGCCACGTCGCGCCGGGTGCGACGAGCGACTACGCGGGGCTGACGTTCGACATCTTTGCGACCGCGCTCGAGGTCGCCGGTGTGCCGCGGCCGGCCGCGATCGACGCGGTCAGCCTGCTGCCGGCGTTGCGCGGCGAGCCGCCGCCGAAAGAACCGCGGGAGTTGTATTTTGTCCGCCGCGAAGGCGGCCCGGCCTACGGGGGCAAGAGCTACGAGGCGATCATCAAGGGCGACTGGAAGCTGATGCAGAACAGCCCCTACGAGCCGCTCGAACTCTACAACCTGAAGGACGACCCGCAGGAAAAGAACAATCTCTTCGCGAAGAACCAAAAAATCGCGCGCGAACTCCAAGCCGCGCTCCGCCTCCACGTGCAGCGCGGCGGCGCGACCCCGTGGGAGCCGCCGGCGCGGTAAGTGGGCGGCGGGCTCGCGGGCGATGGGTTGGTGCGGGGCGCGCGCCTGCCTGTTGATCCGATGGGTTTCGCCACCCGCTCAGAACCGGCCGTTGATGCCGCCGGTGATCGTGACGAAATTATACGTTACCTGGCTTGTGCGTCCCTTGAAGCCGCGATACAGCACCTGCGGCTCGTTTAAAATGTTCGCGACATCGAGCGTGAATTGGACGCTTGGGCGCAGTTGATACGCCAGGCCAACGTTCAGGGTCTTGAACGATTCGCGGTATTGCCGCAGGGCCGGATTCGCGTTGAAGCCCGTGATGTATTCGCCGGTGAAATTGTAGAGGAGGCGCGTGCTGAAATTCCGGTGGCGCCACGAAAGCGAGGCGTTCGCGACGTAGGGAATGAAGCCCGCGAGCTCCTTCTTGTTCAGATAACCGTTGGCGCCGTTGAGCGGGCCGTGCCCGTCGATCCACGTGTAGTTGAACGAGGCGGCGAGGCCTTTCATCAGGCCCGGCAGGAAGGTGAACTGTTGCCGATAGGCGAACTCCCAGCCTTCCGCGATCGCGTTGCCGGCGTTGAGCGAGCTGTATTCCGTCCAGTTGGCATACTCGCCGTTGTAGCCGTTGTCGGCTCCGCTCGGGATCGTGCGGATTTCCTGATTGGCGATAATGTAGTCGCGAATCGACTTGTGGAACCAGCCCACCGAAAGCGAACCCACGGGCTCGAAGTAGTATTCGAGCGAAAAATCCCAGGTTTTCGCCTGCTGCGGGAGCAGCCCGGGATTGCTGACCGTCACGCGCTGGTTGTTCACATCGTAGCTTTCCGACGGCAGGAAATTGCCGAGGTCCGCGCGACCGAAGCTGGTCGAGTAGCTGGCGCGGACCTTCAGGTTGTTGGTCACATCGTGCCAAGTGTGAAGGCTGGGAAATGGCTTCCGAAAGTCGCCGTGAAGCTCGCGGAAGGTGCCGGCGAAATCCTGGCGGGCGGCGGCCACCGGATCGGAATTCCGCAGTGCGGTGGTGCTCGCCACTCGCGCCTGAATCCAGCCCCAGCTGTCGACCGTCGTGTCCTCGACGCGCACGCCGCCGAGGTAACCAGTGCGACCGAGTAAGCCTTCGGTGCCGAGCCGGCCCTGCGCCATCACGTAGGCCGCCTGGGCCACTTCCTGCAGCCCGCGTGTGCCCGAGTATTTCTGCGACTCGTTATAGTAACGATCCTCGGTCCAGAGCGCGGGGTCCTTCGGCCGGCGTTGGTCCATGAAGTCGTTGGAATACCACCGCGGGAAGACGATGCCGGTCTCCTGGGAGTAGTAGTTGGGAATGTTCTGCGTCGGCAGCGGACCGGTGCCACTGTAGGTCCAGCGATGCTGGTCCTTGGCCCACACATCGATCACCTGCGAGCGGTAGGATAGGCCTGCCTTGAGAAACGTCGGTATCGGCAGCGGGACCTGATAACGCGCATTGAACCGGAATTGTGTCAGCCGGTTATCGTTCTGGGTATTGGAATTCCCGAGATTGCCCGTCGGACGGTAGTTGTTGCCGTTGGTGAAATCCGGCCCGCCGTTTTGGCGAAAACTCGGGAGGAAATCCGACTTGGTGCGATCGATGATCCAGCCCGCGCCGCCGGCCGTCCAGACGCCGGCGGGCGAAACGGTGCCGAGCCTCATCGTCAAAGAGCCGGCGGTGCCGTCGCCGTTGTTGAGGTGGGTGTAACCCCAGCCGCCGGTGTAGTCGATCTGCAGGCGCTGGTATTCGTGCTCGGCGCCGAAATCGATCCGGCGCGTGCGCACGTAGTAGTTGCGCGGACCGTCGATCGAGATGTCGAGGTTGTTGGCGGCACCGGGGTTGACCACCGTGAGGTGATCATTGGAGGCGGCGGCAACGATGTTCGGCGCCGCGCTGTTGCTGCCGGAGGTCGCGCTGACCGCCATGCGGCGACGGAACCGTTCGATATTGGTGTTCCCGAGCGTCGTGACGTAGAACCGCGTCGTCGGCGACCAGCGATAGTCGGCGCGCAGGTTCAGGCTCTCTTGCTTCCGGTTGTTGAAATTGTCGCGCTGCAGGAAATTGAAAATGTAGGCGTTCGGATTGAGCGTGTTTTGGTAATCCATCGTGGTCCAGGTGAAGCCGATGACGTTTTCGCTGTAGAACGCGTTGGCCGAGATCGCGAGGTTCCGCGTGCCGCCGAAGACGTCGAACAGCTCAGAATGCGAGAGGTTAATGAGCGGGTGGGCGCGGTGCTGTTCGCGAATGGGAATCTGGTCGGTAAACGACGGCGCCCAGCGCGTCGTGAAACTGTAATTTGTGCGGCGCTTCTCGCGCATGCTGAGCGGTGAGCGGGTCTTCAGGTTGAGCGTGCCGCCCAGCGAGTCGGCATTCTGATCGGGCCGGTGGCCCTTGGTCAGTTCGAGCGACTCGAACATCGTGCCCGTGATGCTTTGCAGCTCAAATGCGCGGCTGGTGCCGAGGCTCGGCATCAACTGGCCGTCGACCGTGACGGTGTTCTGCCCCGCCCCGGTGCCGCGGGTGTTGAAACCATAGTTCAGACCTTCGTCCGTCGGCGAGCCCGCCACGCCGGGCAAGCGCATGACGACCTCGCCGACGCTCATGTTGGGCAGGTTTCCGAACGAATCCATCGCGATGACGTTCTTCAGATTTTCGGCGTTGCGCTGCGACGTGAGCGCGGCCGCGTCGCCCTCGCGCTCGCCGGCGACCTTGAACGCCTCCATTTTGTAGATGCCGGTCGTCAGATCGAAGTTGCGCTCGGCGCGACCACCGTCGGCCACCACAATCTGCATCCGCGCGGAGTCCAAGCCGATGTAGGTGACCTCGAGTTCGTGGGTGCCGGCGGGGAGCCCGCTGAGCACGTAGCGGCCGGTCTCGTCGGCGAGCACGGTGCGGCCGAGCGCCGGCACGTTGATGCGCGCACCTTGGAGCAGGTTGCCGGTGGCGGCGTTGCTGACCGTGCCGGCGATCACGCCGGTGGCGGCGGCGCGCATGACCGGGGCGCCGAGGCCCACAACGAGGAAAAACAGCGCGGCGAATTTCGCTCCGCGGAGCAGCAAGCGCGACAGGCGATGACAGCGGGGGATCGTGTTCATAGTTGATGGGGGTGGGATGGAACGGGCCGGGCTCGATTGGGGGAACGCACCGGACGAATGGGGACCTGCGACGATCCGAAGCCTTGCGCGTCGGGCGGAGCGCGCGCAAGGCGAATGATCCCGCGCGGCCCTCGGCGTGTGCCAGCGCGCTTGCCTTCGGCGAGGCCACGCCCGTTCATGGCCGGTCCCTTTCGCCCCCCTCCCATGAAAATCCGCCGCGGGCTCCTTGCCCTGTTCGCGTTCGCCGCCGGCCTCCGCGCCGCGCCGCCTAACTTCCTCGTCATCCTCGCCGACGATCTCGGCTACTCCGATCTCGGTTGTTACGGCGGCGAGATTGCCACGCCCAACCTCGACGCCCTCGCGCGGGGCGGACTGCGCTTTACCTCGGCCTACAACACCGCGCGTTGCTGGCCCTCGCGCGCCGCCATCACGACCGGCTACTACGCGCAGCAGGTGCGGCGCGACAAGGTGCCTGGCATCGCGAGCGGCGGTGGCGCCGGCGGCATCCGCCCCGCGTGGGCGCCGCTTGTCACAGAATTTCTGCGGCCGGCCGGCTACCGCACCTACCACTCGGGCAAATGGCACATCGACGGTCGCCCACACGGGAATGGTTTCGATCACAGCTTCGAGATTGGCGGCGGGCAGAGCAATTTCTTCAAGGCACCCGGCAATACCGATGACGGTGTGCCGGGCGTGCAGACGCCCGACTACTACGTCACTACCGCCACCGCCGACAGCGCTGTGAAATACCTGCGCGAGCACGCGGAGAAATTTTCCGGCCGGCCGTTCTACCACTACCTCTGCTTCACTGCGCCGCACTTCCCGCTGCACGCGCCGGCCGAGGACATCGCGCGCTACAAGGACACCTACGCGCGCGGCTGGGACGTGATGGCCGCCGAGCGCCACGCCCGGCAAAAGAAAATCGGCATCACCACGCAGCCGGCGGCGGCGTTCGAACGCGACGTCGGCCCGCCCTACGCCTTCCCCGACCAAATCGCGCTGCTCGGCCCCGACGAGGTGAACCGCCCCGTGCCGTGGGCGACGCTCACGTCGTCGCAGCAGAAATTCCAAGCCGCCAAGATGGCCATCCACGCCGCGATGGTCGACCGCATGGACCGCGAGATCGGCCGCGTGATCGCGCAGCTCAAGGCGATGGGCGCCTACGAAAACACGCTCATCCTCTTCGCGTCCGACAACGGCGCCAGCGCCGAGATGATGGTGCGCGGCGACGGCCACGATCCCGCCGCACCGATGGGCTCGGCGACGACGTATCTCTGCCTCGGCCCCGGCTGGTCGAGCGCGGCGAACACGCCGCACCGCCGCCACAAGACGTGGGTCCACGAGGGCGGCATCAGCACCGCGCTCATCGCGCATTGGCCCGCCGGCATCAAGGCCCACGGTGAACTGCGCCGTTCGCCCACGCACCTCATCGATGTCGTGCCGACGCTGCTCGCGCTCTCTGGTGCGACCAAGCCCGCCGAGATCAAGGGCTTCGCGGTGCCGCCGTCGCCTGGCCGCAGCCTCGTGACCGCGTTCGCGAAGGATGTGACCGTGCCGCATGATTTCCTCTGGTGGGAACACGAGGGCAACCGCGCCCTCCGCGCCGGTGATTGGAAACTCGTCGCGCTCAAGGAGGCCGCGTGGGAGCTCTACGACCTCGCCACCGACCGCGCCGAGGCGAAGAACCTCGCCGCCTCGCGACCGGAAAAAGTGCGTGAGCTCGCCGCGCTCTGGGAGCGGCAAATGGAGGAAACCAAAAAACTCGCGCTCACCGATCCGCCGGCAAATGCAGCCGCACCTGCGGAGAAAAAAGGGAAAAGGAAGCAACCGTGAACAACGTGATGAGGCGCAAAATCAAACTTTGCGCTCGATCGCGACCAGTGGGGGGGGGGGGGGTGGCGGCCCATAGCGCGGGGTGGGGTGGAGAGGCGGGGGTACCCACCCCCCCCCCAAAAAAAAAAAGCAAACACCCAGGCCGGGTGGTGGGGGGG
>JANNEY010000283.1:0-8278 GCA_031379235.1 Opitutaceae bacterium
CCGCTCACGTGCGCGGCCGGGTGCAGGCGCAACCAGAGGTTCGCGTGCAGCGACCAACCAAAGACCGCGACCGTGCGCCGCGCGAGCTGGGCCGCGCGCCACGTTGCCCGCCATGCGTTCATGTCGTCCCTCCCTGATTTCTCATCGCCGACTTGATCCTGAGGTAACGCAGCCAACCGACGAGCGCGAACAGCGGCCAATAGGCCTCCGCCTTGGACCCGCGAATTTGTGTGTGCGCCTCGCCTACTTTGTGCCCGAGCAGAAGCCCGCGCATGAAAACGTTGCTGCCTTCGCCCAAGGCGCGCACCGGTCGGAGCCGAATGTAGTCCCAGTTTGTCCGCAAGTGCCACACCGCATACGCATACATCGCCGGCAGTCGATCACGGCGCGGGATGTCCGCGGAAAGATTTCCTGTCTGATCGCGAAAATAAGTGCGCAGGGGAAGGTTCAGACACAGCACCCGGTAATGGCGCGCGAGTTCATACCACAGCCGGCTTTCGCCATAGTAGCCCGGGGTCTCAGGAAAGCGCAGGCCCTTTAAGAGGTCGGTGCGAACACAGCCCCATTTCTCGCCCGTCACCCGATGGCGGTAGAAGAGCTCGAGATTGTCGGACCACATCGGAGAAGAAGGAAATTCGTGGCCGACGATTTTTTTGGAGCCCGCCTCGCGGCAAAGCACGTTGATGCCGCTCGCACGCGTTCGTTCAGCCTCGGTCAACTTCATCCACGCCGCGGCGAAACGTTCCAGCGCGTCCGCATCAAATTCGTCATCCGCATCACAAGGGACAAACAACTCGCCGCGCGCAACGCTTACCGCGGCGTTCCACGCGACGTGCTTGCCGCGGTTTTTATCGTGCCGGATTACCGTCATCGGAAAATCAGCCGCGCGCCGATATTCCTCCAGCCGCGCGCGGCTCGCGTCGGTCGAGCCGTCGTCCACGCCAATCCATTCGAAATCGCGGCAGCCTTGGCTCTGCACCGACCGCCACACGCGCTCAAGCGTGTGCGCCCGGTTGAAGACCGGAGTGAAGAGCGTGAACTTCATCACGCGATGTCGGGCATCGGCTCGTCGCCCACGAGAATCCGATAGAACCGATCGTGATTCGGCTGATCGGGCATCGCGCCGAGCCGCATCTCGGTAGCCCGGTAATTTCGCGCCGTCGCCTCAAACGAAAATCCCTTGAATACCATGTGGAGGTAGCGCTTGCCCTGCCGGATCTGATTTTCATCCGGCCGATCGGCGCGCCGCGCCCAGCGCTCGATCTGCGCGAAATAATCCTCGCGCGTCGCCGGCTCGGTCACGATCCCAAGGCCGGTGTATTTGGGCCGGGCCGCCACCACCGCCGGTAAACCCCGCACCACGAAATCCACGCCCGCCGAGCTCAGCCACACGAGCCCCGCCCGCGCAAAGGGAATCAGGGCAAAGGTGTTCACGCTCTCCGCACTGTCGATCACGAGGATGTTGGGCCGGCCCGCGGCCAGCTTTCGCGCCGTGTCGCCGAGGAAGATCACACATTTGCCGCCAATCCAGCGCTCGGCGGGATGGGCGCGCACCACGAGCTTCAAGTGCGGGCGCGCGGCAAACCAGTCGATCACCGCGGCCAGCCACAACTGCTGCCCACCAAAAATCGTCTCGCGATTCAGCGTCGAGCTGTCGCCGATAACATTGGGCGCGAGCACAAACACCGGCACTGCGCCGGCGAGGAACGCCCGCAGGTTCGGCGCGAGCGTCTGCGCGAGTGCGTCGCGCTGAATCCGGTAAAAATTTTCCAGCCACGCCGCGTCGTATTTTTCCCCGTCGAGAAACTTCAGGTAGGCATCCACCTCGCGCTCCTTGGCTGCGTCCCACGGACCCAGCGAACGCATCCAGCCTGGCACATTGTATTCCAGCGCCGGCGCATTGAGGTTGTAGATCATGTGGCCGGGCCGCCACGCCCAGCCTTCGAGACATACCGTTTCGATCCGGTGCGCCCGCAAGACATCGAGCAGCACTTTTGATTCGCCGATGAGTCCGCTAAAACAAAACGCCCGGCAAAAAACCCTCCCGCGCAACGCCCGCTCGAGGCTGGCCCCGAGCAACGTCGCGTGTTCCGCCAGTGCCTTCAGCTCGCTTCGAAAGCGCGGTTCGTCCGCCTTCACGTCGGCCTCTTCTATGTGCCGATCGTAGGCGAGCGCCGCCGGTGCCCACGCCTCGGCTGCGGGCCGCCACTTCGCTTGCCCCGCGGCAGGTGGCGCCGCCCCCCCGCGCAAATCAACCAGTTCAATGCCGGGAATCCGGACGAGCGCCGTGAAAAACCTGCTCTTCGTGCCGCCGGCATAGAGCCGCTCGATCTGCTGCGCGTCGTAGACCAGCGTGGCTTCAAATCCCAGCCGGCGAATCACGCAGGCGCAATACGCGGCCCACTCCACCCACGTGTGATTGCGCAGCGCCGTAATCAGGATGCGGCCGCGCGCGGGCGGCACCGCCCCCAGCGCACCGAGCCATTGCTCCAGCGCCTGCCGCGGGGTGGCCGCGCGGCGCACCTTCCGGCCCAGCGCCAGATTTACTTCGGCGCCGACAAAGTGGCCGGCGAGCGCGACGGATTTGCGCGTGCGGACGACGAGTTTTTTCATCACGCGGGATTGCGCAGCACCACGCCGACGTTGTTCGCCTGACGCGTTGCCTCAAGGTGGCGGCGCCAAAACGCATTGGCGTTTTCATCGACGCCGGCCATCGGCGTGTGGCCGGCCGGGCGGCCGTCACGCAGCCAGAGCAGCGTGTTAGCCAGACCGAATTCGTGATAGAAGACGTCGCTCTCCGTTTGCCAACCCGCCCGGGCCGCCGTCCACGCCAGCGCCTCGGCGGAGAAATAATAGTTGTGCACGCGCCGATAGAAGAACGGCTCCATCCGCGCCGGGTCGGCGCGCATCAAGAAGTCGTCTACATTGGGCGTGAGCACAAACAGCCGGCCACCCGGCCGCACGAGCCGGCGAATCTCCGCCAGATAGGCAACCGGATCGACTGTGTGCTCGATCACGTGGAAACTCAGCGCCAGATCGACCGAGGCCGCGCGGTCGGCCGCGAACGCGTCGGCCGCCGTGGAGAACACGGCATGCCCGCGCTCGGCCAGCGACGCGTGATAGCCCGTGAAGGGCTCGATCGCACAGGTCGCGGCGCCGGTCTCGCGTTTCACCAGATCGAGGAGCGCGCCGCCGCCGCAGCCGAAGTCCGCCACCGTGACACCCGGCCGCAGGTGCGGCGCGATCAATGCGAGATAACCCGGCTGCTGCGCCGCGTGCAGTTTGAAATACTGTTCAATGGCGGCGGAGTCGTTGACGGCGACGCGGTAGGATTCGTCGCTGTAGTCGATCGGCGGAAACGGGTGCAGGTAGCGGAGCCGCGTGGCGGCCAGCTCCCACACCTCGTAGTCGGCGGCGGAGTGCTGGCCGAATTTGCCGTCGCGGATTTTTCCCGTGTAAACGCGCTGCGCGTCGCACTCGGGGCACCAAGACAGCCGGGGAGTCATCGGGTTGGGCACAGCGCTCACCACATCGTCAGCACGGTCTTGCGCTGCATCGGATCGAGCGCCGCCACTTTCGGATCCTCGTAATAGGAGTCACCGAGCACATGCGTGGTGGACACTTCCTCGAAGATGCAGCCGTGCGTCGTGCCGAAGCTGTGCCAGCTCCCGCGTTCGACGAGCAGCAGGCCGCCGCGTTCCACGCGGTGCGCGACGCCGTTGAGGTTCACGTCGAGATCGCCGTGCAGGAGCTGAAACGTCTCCTCTTTCTTCATGTGCCGGTGCGTCGGGTGCCGCTGGCCGGGCAGCATGATGATGAGTTTCTTGCAGTATTCGCGGTTGATCAGGTTGACGATCAGCGCGCCGTGCGCGCGGAAATGCTCCGCGCCGTAATGATGCGACATCTCGATCGTGAACTTGTCGCCGATCGCGATCTGCGCCTCGTGCAGCATGCCTTTAGCTTGGTGAATCAGGCTGCGGAGTTGGTTCGCCAGCGTGCGCGAACGGCGCTCAGTCACCGGGGCATTCGCGGCGAGCGGGTCGGAAGCGACCATCGAGTCCTGATATTCCGACGAGGTCGTCTGCCCGTCGGCACAGGGCATCGCGAAAAAAACTTTGTCCCGCGTCAGCGTTTCTCCGGCGGCGACAGCATCGCGCACAAACGTTCCGCGGCGCAATGAGAGCAACGACTCGATCTCTTCCTGCGCGACGACCTTGGTGCCGTCCGTCGGCCCGCAAATCTCCGCGGCTTGCAGCGCGCTCTCGACCCACTTCGCCACCTGGGCGGGATTCATCGAGTAGGCGTTGAGCTTGACCGTATCGGTGGCGACGCCGACGTGACGTTCGAGAATTCGCGCGCCCTTCGCGACGGCCACCTTCGCCACGTCGAGATTGTCCGGGGCCTCGTGGCCGGAGTAGCCGATGTCGAGCCAGTGGTAGCGCCGCTTCAGCGTGTCCATGAAGTTCAGCTGCACGCCCGCGTTCTGCGTCGGATAAATTCCGACGCAGTGGAGCAACGAAAAATCCTGCACGTGCCGGTGCGTGAAGAAATTCACGACCTGATCGATCTCATCGAGGCGCAGACCGCCGGTGGAACAGATCACGGGCTTGCGCGACTCCACGATCCGCTGGAGCAGCGGCCAGTCGTTGGCGCTGCAACTCGCCACCTTCACGATTTCGATGCCGTGGTTCACGATGTCGTCCACCGACTCCTCGTCGAACGGCGTGCAGATGGTCACGAGGCCGGCATCGCGAATCGACTCCACCAACGTGGCGTAATTTTCCTTCGTCAGCTCAGTGCTGAGAAACCGCTTGATGTGCTTGTGCTCGCCGGAGCGAAACGCCGGATGAATGAACGTCGCGAGATTGCGATATTGGAGCTTCACCGCGGCGCGGATGCCGAACTGCCGCGCGATCTTCGCCATCTCGTCGATGATGCGGCGGCCGTGGCGCACGTCGCCCTGGTGGTTGTTGGCCAGCTCGAAAATAAACAACGGGGAGCGGTGGGTTTTCATCGGAGGAGGGAAGGCGCATCGGGCACGCGGTCGAGCGCCTCCAGGGCGGAAAGACTCAGCATGCGATCGTCGATGTAGAAATCAGCGGCGGGTTTGCCGAAACGGAGCTCGTGGTGCGCCACGCCCCACTCGCGCAACTGGCGCTGTGTGACGGCGCTCCAATCGAGACCGGTCATCGAACCGCGCGCCGTGAACAGCACGATGCGGTTGCCCGCGGCGTGGAGCCGGTTGATGCGGCGGATGTTTGCCGTGAGCGGGCCGGCGAGCGTGTAGTCGTTCTGCGGCGTGAGCGTCGCGATGACCCCATCGATATCGACGCAAAAGGTCCGGCTGCGCGGCACGCCGTCGCGCCAGGCAAAGCCCGCTTCGGCCGCGGCCAATTGCTCCGTGGTGTCGATGTCGTGAAATTCGTCCAACAGCAGCGAGCCGATGCGCGCGCCCGCGATGGAATTGTTTTCCAGAATCGTGCGCGAACGGATCACGTCGATGGAGGCGTTTTGCAAAAATGCCGGGGGCAGCGTCTGGCGCGGCCGGCTGTGCGCCTCCGGCAGATCGGTCGTAACCACGGGCGAGAGTTCACCGTCGGCCCGGCGAAACCACATCTTGAACGGCGGCTCCGGCGCCGGCACCACCGAGCGCACCGAGTCCCACTCCGGCTGCGCCACGAGCAAATCGATCGCCGCGGTGATGTCGGCGACGCGGCGGTTGGGATGCGTGGGCCGCAGGTGGACGCAGAGCGCGGGGGCCCGGCCCTCATGGGCGACGAGCCAGCGGAGCGCATGCTGAAACACCTCGAGATCGGTCGAAGCATCCCCGGAGATTTCCGCGGGACGGAGAAACGGCACTTCGGCCCCATGCTGCCGGGCGAGCTCGGCATAGGCCTCGCTGTCTGTGCTCACGATCACTCGCTGGATAGTGGGGCATGCCTTCGCCTGCTCGATCGAGTGGACGAGCAGCGGCTTGCCGGCAAAGGGGCGGATATTTTTGTGCGGAATACTTTTCGACCCGGAGCGGGCCGGAATCAGCGCGAGGATCTCGCGGGAGTATTCCATGAATCAGACGGCGATGCCGGTGGCGGGCGCGGCCTGCCGCCGATACCAGCCATACGTGCGCTCGAGGCCGACGACCAGTGAGGTCTGCGGCACATAGCCGATCGCGGCCCGGGCGGCGCTGATATCGGCGAGCGAGTGGCGGACGTCGCCAGCGCGTTGGGGCTGGCGCACGGGCGTGATGGCCGTGGCTGCGGGGCGATCACCGGCAACGAGCGCGCGAATCTGCGTGAAGAGCGCGTTGAGGGTCGTGCGTTCGCCGTAGGCGATATTCAACAGCGCCGCCTCGCCCGGATCCGGGGCAAGGGCAGCAAGGAGGTTGGCGGCGACGACGCTGTCGATGTAACTGAAGTCGCGGCTCGTCTCACCGTCGCCGTTGATCGTGATCGGGCGGCCCGCGATGAGATCGGTAAACCAGCGCGGTATCACGGCGGCGTAGGCGCCGTTGGGACTTTGGCGCGGGCCGAAAACGTTGAAGTAGCGGAGTCCGTAGATGGAGAGGCCGTAGGTCTTGGCAAAGACGCCGGCGTAAAGCTCCGTGATGCGCTTCGTCGCGGCGTAGGGGGAAAGCAGGTCGCCGAGCACAGCCTCGACCTTCGGGAGCGCCGGGTGGTCACCGTAGACGCAACTGCTCGAGGCGAACACGAACCGCGGCACCTTCGCGTCGCGCACCGCCAGCAGCATGTTGAGAAAGCCGTCCACATTGCTCTGGTGCGACTTCATCGGGTCCGCGATGGAACGAGGCACGGAGCCGAGCGCGGCCTGGTGCAGCACAATGTCCACGCCCTGGCACGCCGCCAGGCAATCGGCGGGCTGGCGCGTGTCGGCCTCGCGAAGGGTGAACCGCGCCCACTGCGCCGGCGTCACGAGGGCCCGCACCTCGTCGAGGTTGTGCCGGAAGCCGTTCGAAAAATTGTCGAGCCCCACGACGCGCTGGTCGAGCTGCAGGAGTTTTTCGAGCAAGTTCGAGCCGATGAAACCCGCCACGCCGGTGACGAGCCACGTGCGCGGCTGCGCGCGGAGCTGGTTTTGGACTGCTTCGTAACGGGTCATGCGTGGTGAATCAGAGGCTTGAACGCATTGGTTTCCGAGAAGAATGCCGCCGCGTCGAACAAAACTTGCGGCCTTTTCTTTTCCGTTCGGCCAAGGGTTCGACAGGCCGTGAAACCCCCTTCAACGTCGGCCGATGCCCCTCTCCGTCCCCTCCGGTCTCTTTCGCGATCGCGCCGTCGTGCGCTGGGGCATCATCGGGTGCGGCGATGTCACCGAGGTGAAGAGCGGCCCGGGCTTTCGGCTGGCGAATAGTTCCGCCCTCGTTGCGGTGATGCGGCGCGATGCGGCGCGGGCCGCGGACTACGCCAAACGGCACGGCGTGCCGCGTTGGTATGACAGCGCCGATGCGCTCATCGCCGATCCCGGGGTGGACGCCGTTTACATCGCAACGCCGCCCGACGCTCATCTCGCCTGCGCCCTCAAGGTCGCGGCCGCCGGCAAACCCGCCTACGTCGAAAAACCGATGGCGCGCCACACGCCGGAATGCGACGCGATGGTGCAGGCCTTCGCGGCGGCGCGCCTGCCGCTGTTCGTCGCCTACTATCGCCGCCGGCTGCCGCGGTTCCTGCTGGTGAAAGAATTGCTCGATCAATCCGCCATCGGGCGCGTGACCGGTGTGCGGTATGTGCAAGCGGAGCCGTTTCACCGGAAGGACGCCGGCTGGCGCATTGCCGCCACGGTCGCGGGCGGCGGCCATTTTCTCGACGTCGGTTCGCACACGCTCGACTTGATGGACTTCTTTTTCGGCCCGCTGCGTGATGTCGCCGGCACCGCCGCCAACGTGGGGTCCGACTACACGCCCGAGGACACCGTCGCGATGAGCTTCCGCACGGAGGAAGGGATCCCCGGCGCCGGGACGTGGAATTTCGCCGCGGACGCGCACTGCGACAACTTCTGCATCACCGGCACCGACGGACAAATTGAGTTTCCCGTTTTCGACTCCGGGCCCGTGACGATCAAAACCGCCGGCGGCTTGCGCAGCATCGCCCGCGATCATCCGCCGCACGTCGCGCAACCGCTCATCCAAACGATCGTCGACGACTTGCTCGGACGCGGGGTCTGCCCCAGCACCGGAGAAAGCGCTCGGCGGACGAGCCAAGTCATGGACGCGGTGCTGCATGATTACTACGGCGGACGGGCGAATGAATTCTGGAACCGACCG
>JANNEY010000291.1:0-9387 GCA_031379235.1 Opitutaceae bacterium
CGCGCATCCTCGATCGTCTGCACGATGCGCTCACCAGCCGCGATCCCAAGGAGCGCTACGCGTATCTGCCGGTGGAGGAAAAGGACCGCATTCGCGCGATCCTCGTGGAGACGCACCCCGAGGCGCGGGCGCGTTGGAGCGGAAAATAGCGCGCGGCGAAACGGGTGGCGCCGCCGGTGGCGCGGCCTGTGCACCGCAAGCGGCGGGCGATGATTCGCAAGGAATGCGGAGCGGCGTCGATGCGTTAATGCGAGACTAGGCCCGAACCTGTCCGACATTTGGCGGTCACTCGATACGCTCCTATGAAAATCACAAAATATCCCTTGGCATTTCTCGTTGCGGCACTGGTCTCGGCGATTGCTTCGTCCGAGGCGTCTGCCGCCGAAGGCACCGTCCTTGCGATGCCGGGAGGCGCGCCCTTGGCCACGAATCTCCCCGTGGAAACGGCGATCCTCACCGAGGCGCCGCAGGTGCCGCCGCCGCTCACGCGACGGCATGCGGCCAAGGTGATCGTGAACCTGGAGGTCCTGGAAGTCGTGAAGCGACTTGCCGATGGCGTGGAATACACGTTCTGGACCTACGGCGGTCATGTGCCCGGGTCCTTCATCCGTGTGCGTGAGGGCGACTTTGTCGAATTTCACCTGAACAATCACCCGACCTCAAAGATGCCGCACAATATCGATCTGCACGCGGTCACTGGACCGGGTGGCGGCGCGGCGTCGTCGTTCACCGCGCCGGGGCACTCGTCGCAATTTTCGTTCACTGCGCTGAACCCGGGTCTCTACGTCTATCACTGTGCGACGGCGCCGGTGCCGATGCACATCGCGAACGGCATGTATGGGATGATTCTTGTCGAACCGAAGGAAGGTTTCGCGCGCGTCGACCGCGAGTATTACGTGATGCAGGGCGAAATCTACACGGCGGGCCGCTACGGCGAAGCCGGCTTGCAGAATTTTGATCCGGCGAAGGCGGAGGACGAGCGGGCGCCCTACATCGTGTTCAACGGTGCGGTCGGATCGCTCGTGGGCGACAAGGCGCTGCAGGCGAAAGTCGGCGAAACGGTGCGACTCTATTTCGGCGTCGGCGGACCGAACGTCACCTCGTCGTTTCACGTCATCGGGGAAATCTTCGACCGCGTTTATCTCGAGGGTGGCGCGACCGCGCAGCATCACGTGCAGACCACGATGGTGCCCGCCGGTGGCTCGACGGTCGTGGAGTTCAAGGTCGATGTGCCCGGCACCTATGTGCTCGTCGATCATTCACTTTCGCGGGCGTTCAACAAAGGTGCGCTCGGCATGCTGAAAGTCACCGGCCCAGAGAACCGTCTCATCTACACGGGCAAGGAGATTGACGAGGTCTATCTCGGCCAGGCGTCCGATGCCGGTGTGGCGGCGAGTAAGCGTGAGGCGGAGCTTGTCGCGCAAAAGGACAAGGCGATCGCGTCCAATCCCCAGATTGCGAGCATCACGCGAGACATTCAGATCGAGCGTGGCAAGAAGGTGTTTCTGACTTCGTGCTTCGCCTGTCACTTGGCGAACGGTGAGGGACTGCCCGGCGTGTTTCCGCCGCTCGCGGGTTCCGATTACCTCAAGGCTGACAAGGATCGCGCGATCAAGGTCGTGATCAAGGGGCTCAGCGGCCCTGTCACCGTGAACGGCAAGCTCTACAACAATATCATGCCGCCCCAGGAATACACCGACGAGCAAGCTGCCGATGTGCTCACCTACGTGATGAATTCGTGGGGCAACAACTACGGCAACGTGAGCGCGACCGATGTGAAACGCGTGCGCGGCGACAATAAATAATCACGATGCACGCGGCGCGCCATGGCCCGGTGGCAGACGGGGTGCTCTCGCCCCGCGAGGGCACGCGTGCGCGCGGGGTAAGCCGTGGGGTGGGGGCGCTCCGCCTCAAGCGAGGGGCGCTGGCCGCGTTGGCGGTCTTCGTTTTCGCGAGTCCACGGGTGCAGGCGGAGTCAGACTTGCCCCGCGATGCAGTGCTGGTGCCGGCGGGGAGCTATGCGCCGTTGATACGGGAGAAAGATGAGCCGGAACGCGTGGCGGTGCCGGCCTTCTGGCTCGATGTGCGACCGGTGACCAATGCCGAGTTTCTCGCGTTCGTGCGTGCAAACCCGGCTTGGCGCCGGTCAACGGTCAGCCCACTCTTTGCTGACCGTGGTTATCTCGGCGACTGGGCCGAAGATTTGGAACTCGGGCCGCGCGCGCCGGCGGCGGCACCGGTGGTGCGGGTGTCGTGGTTTGCGGCGCGGGCGTTTGCCCGCGCGCAGGGCAAGCGGCTGCCGACCACGGCGGAGTGGGAGCGGGCGGCGGCGGCGGGATTTAGCTCGGCCGTGGGCGCAAGCGAGCCCGGTTTCGCCGCGCAGGTGCTGGCGTGGTTCACGCGGCCGACGGTCCTGCCCTTGCCCCACGCCGGGGCTGGCCGGCCCAATTTCTTCGGCGTGCGCGATCTGTTCGGCTTGGTCTGGGAATGGGTCGACGATTTCAACACTGCGATGGTCACGGGCGAGTCGCGCGCGGACACCGGACTCGAGCGTAGCCTGTTTTGCGGTGCGGGGGCCGCCGGCGTGCGGAATCCCTCCGACTACGCGGCGTTCATGCGCGCCGGATACCGCAGTTCACTGCGCGCCAACTATGCGGTGCCTAACCTCGGTTTTCGCTGCGCCCAATCACCATGAAAACGACCGTTACCATTCTTGCCCTGCTTTTTGCTGCCACCGGTTTCGCGGCCGCCCCCGCCGTGCCGGCGTGTTGTGCGGTGGAGGAAAAACCCGGTGCACCGCTGAGTGCGCGATCGATTTACCAGCTCGACACACCGTGGACCAACGACACGGGGGCGGCGGTGCGGCTGGCCGCACTGCGCGGCCGACCGGTCGTGCTCGCGCTGTTCTTCGCGCAGTGCGAATACGCGTGCCCGATTCTGGTGCGCGACATGCAACGGCTGCGCGCGGCGTTGCCGGCGGACCAACGCGAACGGGTGCAGTTTGTGCTCGTGAGCTTTGACACCGCGCGGGACACCCCGGCGGCGCTGAAAGTCTACCGTGAGCGGATGGTGCTCGATGCCGGTTGGACGCTGCTGCGCGGGGAAACCACCGCGGTGCAGGAACTCGCGATGCTGCTCGGGGTAAAGTTCAAGCAGGACGCGCGTGGACAGTTTTCTCATTCCAACCTTTTCACGATTCTGAATCGCGAAGGTGAAGTCGTGCACCAGCAGCTGGGCCTGCAGAGCGATGGCTCAGACTCCGTCACGGCGCTCGGTCGCCTGATGCCCTGACGGCGCCGAGGCGTGGAGGCCGGCGTGGCGCTGGCCGCAGACGTTGCAGAACGCTTCAATCTCGCGGCGCGAAATTTCCTTGAGCACGAGGTTGAGTTCCTCAAACGACGCGTCGCGCTCCAGCGGATCGAGATCGAGCAGGGCGACTTGGGAGAGGACGAGCGCCTCGCGCATGGCTTGCTCACCCGCGGCGAAATAGCGGAGGAGGGGATTGCCGCCACAAGGACAGGCGGCTGAACCGTGATCGGCTGGCCGGTGGTGCCCGACGCGTTTTCGGGTGAGCTCGTGCGCGAGCGCGGCGTAGATTTCGTCGAGCGTCCAGTCGATGAGGTGGGTCAGTGAATCGGGATGGCCGAGCGGTGTGCCGACCGGCTCGACGCGCAACAGTGCTTCCCAATGTTCTCGCACCTGTGATCGCCGGTCGCGCAGGGCACCGGCCAGTGGTTCTTGCATGACAAATCCTAGGCCTGCCCGCGCGGCGCGGCTCCGCACGGCTTGGCTTTCGCTCCGCGTGTTTTGTCGCCGCCGAGCTACTCGAGCGGCTGGGTTTCAACCCAGCGCACAGCGTGGCGCACGAGCGAAGTCACGTCCTTCAGCGCGAGCTTTTCCTTGATGTGACCGCGATGGACATCGACGGTCTTGGTGCTGAGATGAAGCTGCGCCGCGATTTGGCGCGTGCTCAGGCCCTGGCCGATGTGCTGGAAAACCTCGAACTCGCGATCGGTGAGTTTTTCGATGGGCGAGCTGGAACCACGCGGGCGGCGGGCGGACACGTTGTCGAGAATCCGCTCGGCGACCCGTGGACTCACGTAGCGCTCACCCCGCAGCACCTGGCGGATGGCGGCGAGGAGATTTTCTCCGCCGGCTTCCTTCATGATGTAGCCGCGGGCGCCGGCGCGCAGGACGCGCTCCGCATAAACCAGCTCGTCGTGCATCGAGATGACGAGAATCGCCACATCAGAACGCGCCGCACGCAAATCGCGGATGAACTCAAGGCCGCTGCGCCCCGGCATCGTGAGATCCGTCAAGACCAGCGCGGGTTTCGCCTTGGCCAAGATCGTAAACGCCTCGGTGGGATTGCCTGCTTCGCCGCTGATGCACAGATCGGGCTGCCGTTCGAGCAACTGCGCGAGTCCCGCGCGCATGAACGGGTGATCGTCGACGATCAAAATGCCGTGGCGAGGTGCCACGACGGCGGACGGAGAGGGTGACTTGGCGCGGGGTTTCATTTCTACAATGGCCGGCGGCACGTGACGACGACGCCGCCCTTGGGTTGGGAGTGAATTTCGAGTTCGGCGCCGATGACATTCGCCCGATGCCGCATCACCCGCAGGCCGATGCCCCGGGGCTTGAGGCGCGAGCGTGGGAGGCCGCGGCCGTCGTCGGAAATTTCCAACACGAGTGCGGTGCCTTCAAGCGCGAGCCGCAGGGTGATGCGCCGGGCGCGCGCGTGCTTCACCGCGTTGTTCATCGCCTCCTGCGCGATGCGAAAGAGATGGCCGGCGACAAAGGGATCGGCGATCGGGACGGGCTTCGGGCAGGCAAACGTGCATTGCACGCGGCCCAGCGCGTTGGTGCGCATCGCGAGCTCGTGGAGCTCGTCCTGCAGTGCATCCGGCCGGGGCGCCACGGGCACGAGGCCGCGGGCGAGAAAGCGCGTCTGCGCGATCGCTTCACGCAACAGTTTGCCCATGCGGCCGAGGCCGCGGGCGAGGGCAGGGTGGGAGGCGGCGTCGGCCTTCAAGCCCGTGCACATGAGTTCCAGGGCCGTCAGCTGCTGGCCGAGATTGTCGTGCAAATCCGCCCCAATGCTATGCCGCTCCCGCTCCGAAACCGCGAGGATCTCGAGCTCGAGTCGCCGGCGTTCCTCCTCATCCGCCTTGCGCTGGGTGATGTCGGTGCGGATGGCGACGTAGTGGTGCGGTTTCCCGTTTTCCCCGACGAAAGGAAAAATCGTCGTGTCGACCCAGTAATACGAGCCGCTGCGGGCGCGGTTCTTGATTTCTCCGCGCCAGACCTGACCGCGGCTAATCGTGCCCCAAAGCGTGCGAAAAAAATCCCGCGGATGATAGCCCGAGTTGATGATGCGGTGATCTTTTCCCAGCAGCTCGACGCGGGAGTATTGCGAGATGGCGCAGAACTTGTCGTTGGCGTGCGTGATTTTTCCCGTGGCGTCGGTGATGGCGACGATCGAGTGCTCGTCGAGGGCGGCTTTCACGTCGCGCAGTTCCCGCAGCGTCGCGCGGAAATCGCGTTCGAGTTTGGTGCGACCGTCGGCGGGACTTTCTTCCGGAGGTAACATGCCGACAGCGTCGAGCCGAGATTTTGTCTCCGCAAGACCTGGGTGACGAAATTCATCTAGGGAAAATCCCTAGCGAAATTCCGCCGCACCTCCGATTTCTTGCGCAGGCATTAGCGGCTATGCTGGGCATCGCAATGTATGCGCCACATCTCCCCAGCCCATCGCCCGCCGCACCGGACCATCGGGCGCAAGACACGGTAGGTCTCCTCCGCACGTCGGCGATATTTCGCGACTACCAGCAGGCGTTTCAAACCGCGACCGGACTTCCGCTCGTGCTGCGCACGGCGGGATCGTTTCAGGTGCCGCTGGACGGCGCGAAAAACATCGCGCCGTTTTGTGCGCTGATGGCGGCGAAGAGCCGGAGCTGCGCGGCCTGCCTGCAAACCCAGCAACGCATCGAGGCCGAGGCGGTGGCCGGACCCTGCACACAGGAGTGCTTCGCGGGGCTCAACGATTCCGCGGTGCCACTGCGGATCGGGGAGAAAATCGTGGGTTATCTCCAGACGGGGCAGGTGATGTTTCGGGCCGCGTCGGAGCGGCGGTTTCACACGGCGATGCAAGGTCTGGCCGAACTCAATGTGCCGCCAGGGGATCCGACGGAATTGCACGGGGCATATTTTCGGACGCGCGTCCTGCCCCGCGCGCACTACGATGCGATCCTGCGCTTGCTGGCGAGCTTCGCCGCGCACCTCTCCCTCGTCGCCAACGGCCTCGCGCTGCAGCAAGCCGCGGCGGAGCCGCCGGCCGTGGCCCGGGCGCGCGCGTTCATCGCGGAGCGCTTGAGCGAGGAGATTGCCCTGCGCGATGTCGCGGCTGCCGCGCGCATGAGCACGTTTTATTTCTGCAAGGTCTTTAAGGCGGCGACGGGCCTGACACTGACGGACTACATCGCCCGGGCGCGGATTGAGCACGTCAAGCAACTGCTCTTCAACCCGAACATGCGCGTCAGCGAGGCCGCGTTTGCGGTGGGCTTCCAATCGCTGTCGCAATTCAACCGGGTGTTCCGCCGCGTAACGGGCGAGTCGCCCTCTGCCCACCGCGAGCGAGTGCAGAATCGTGTGCCCGAGGCGCGAGCGGCGCTGGTGCATGCGCCCGCGGCATGAGCCAGCGCAAATTATGCATCATCCCTGCCAACCCTAGCGGAGCGAATTCCCCTGCGTAATGGTAAACTTAGCCAGCCATAAACCAAAATCATGAAGACTCATCGCGCCCCCGCCCGTGGTCACGAACCGACGGAGTTGGAGATCCAGCACGCCGCCTACTTGCTCTGGATTGAAAACGGCCGGCCGGAAGGCCGGGACTTGGAGCACTGGCTCAGCGCCAAGGAGATGCTCTGTCACCGCCATGGCCGCGATTCCCAGACGCGCCAGCGCGCCGCCGAAATCGCAGGACCCGCGGCGGTGCCCCACCGCCGCAACTAATCCAAATTTTTCGCGTCTATGGCTGTCGTTCCCCTGACGGTAATCGTCGGTCTCTGCCTGGTCCTTGGCTTTGTGGTGCTTTTCCTCCGCGAACAAGCGCGGGGCGGAGCCAGTTGCGCCGAGCGCGACTCGTTACTGCCGCTTGCGGAGGAAACTCCTCGAGTGATCCGCAACGCGCCTGCCCCCGGGAAACACGATGGCTGCGGCTGCCATGACGGCTCACGGCCGGCCTGCCCTGGCTGCCTGCGGGCGCGCGAGTAATTTTGCACCGATCCTTTTCCTCCTCCTTCCATGTCCGATCGAAAAATCATCCTCGAGTTTAACGACAAAGTCGTCCGTCAATTTCTGCTCGCCTCCATTATCTGGGGCGCGGTGGGTATGCTGGTCGGCTTGCTCGTCGCCTCTCAGCTAAATTTCTGGCGGCTCAACTTTGATCTGCCCTGGCTGACATTTGGACGGCTGCGCCCTCTGCACACGAACGCCGTGATCTTCGCGCTCGTCGGCAACATGATGTTTGCGGGTGTCTACTATTCGACGCAGCGCCTCGTGAAGGCGCGGCTCGCGAGCGATTTTCTTTCCGCACTGCACTTCTGGGGCTGGCAGGCGATCATCGTGGCGGCGGCAATTACGCTCCCGCTCGGTTTTTCCCGCGGTAAGGAATACGCCGAGTTGATCTGGCCCATCAACATTGCGGTTACGCTGATCTGGGTCGTGTTTGCGGTGAATTTCTTCTGGACGCTGGCTCGCCGACGTGAGCCAAGCCTCTACGTCGCGATTTGGTTCTACATCGCGACGATCGTGACGGTGGCGATGCTCTATATCGTCAACCACCTCTCGATTCCGACGTCGCTGTTGCACAGCTATCCGGTCTTCGGTGGCGTGCAGGATGCGCTCGTGCAATGGTGGTATGGGCACAACGCCGTGGCATTCTTCCTCACCACGCCGATTCTTGGCATCATGTATTACTTTCTGCCAAAGGCGGCGGAGCGGCCCGTGTATTCGTATCGGCTGTCCGTAATCCACTTTTGGTCGCTCGTCTTCGTCTACATCTGGGCGGGGCCGCACCATCTGCTGAACACCGCGCTGCCGGGCTGGCTGCAGACGCTGGGCATGACTTTTTCCCTGATGCTCTGGGCGCCGTCGTGGGGCGGGATGCTAAACGGCCTGCTTACCCTGCGTGGCGCGTGGCACAAACTCCGCACGGATCCCGTGCTCAAGTTCTTCGCCGCGGCGGTGACATTCTACGGCATGGCCACATTCGAAGGACCGCTCCTCTCGATTAAGGCCGTCAGCGCGCTCGCGCACTATACTGACTGGATCATCGGTCACGTCCACGCCGGCGCGCTCGGCTGGAACGGGTTTATGGCGGCCGGCATGGCCTACTGGCTCGTGCCGCGCCTGTGGAACAAGCCGCTCCACTCGACCTCGCTCGCCAATCTGCACTTCTGGCTCGGGACCGTCGGCATCCTCCTCTACGTCGCCGCCATGTGGACGAGCGGCATCACTCAGGGTGTGATGCTCAACGCCACGGCAGAAGGCGGCACCGTGCTGGCCTATCCGAACTTCCTCGATACGCTGAATGTCATTCGGCCGATGATGCTCATGCGCGTCGTGGGCGGCGGGCTCTACCTCGTGGGCTGGCTGCTGATGGCCTACAATCTGTGGCAGACCATCCGCCGGGCCCAGGCGGTCAACGGCACGATTGAGGTCTTCGAAGAGGAAGCTCCTCCGGAAACGAAGGGCCTCACGCTGGCGGGCACATTCGCCAATCCGCCGGTCGTGTTTTCGGTTCTCGGCACGGCCTTTGCCTGCGCGTGGATGTTTGGTGGCGACTTCCTCAGCATCGCGGGGCTCGTCGGCCTCATCAGCTGCGTCATTCTTGCCTGGGCGCACTTTGAGTCCCGCGGAAAGAGTTGGGCGGCGTGGTATGATCGCCTGCTCGTTGCGTGCGTTCCCTTCACGATCCTGACGTTCGTGGCCGTAGTGGCCGGCGGTTTGATTCAGATCATTCCGACCGTCCTCGCCAGTAACGCCGCCAACGTGGAGGACCGCCGCCAGATTCCCTACACACCACTGGAGCTGGCCGGGCGCGATATCTACGTCCGTGAGGGTTGCTACAACTGCCATTCACAGATGATCCGCACGCTTGTGCCGGATGTGCTTCGCTATGGCGATTACTCCCGCCTCGGCGAGTCCATCTACGATCATCCGTTTCAATGGGGCTCGAAACGCACCGGCCCGGACCTCGCCCGCGAAGGCGACAAATACAATAATATCTGGCACCTCCGCCACCTCGAGGACCCGCGAGGCACGTCGCCCGGCTCGAACATGCCGAAATATCCGTGGCTGTTCACGCAGGCCACCGACGTCGCC
>JANNEY010000309.1:0-28430 GCA_031379235.1 Opitutaceae bacterium
GCAAGAGCCTGAAACGCGGGCGCGAGTTTGCCTCGATGAAACTCAAGTTGTCCGACGGCACGGAGAAGGCCGGATTTGCCGACGGCATCCGCTGCGACACCGAGGGCAACATCTGGGCTAGCGCCGGCTGGGTCGGAGCCGGCTACGATGGCGTGCACGTTTTCGCCGAAGAAGACGGCCAGCGTATCGGCCAGATCCTGCTGCCGGAGATCTGCGCCAACGTCTGCTTCGGCGGCACAAAACGAAACCGGCTTTTCATGACGGCGAGCACGAGCCTCTACGCCGTCTACGTCGAGACCCAGGGTGCGCATATCACGTGACGGAGATTCTTGCGGTCCGCGCACGCTGTGCGTTGCGGGCCGGCCACGGTCCGCTTCTCTGACCACATGCACGTCACGCACCTCTCCTGCACGCTTTGCGGCAAAGCGCACGACGCCACCGTTCCGCAAAACGTCTCCGCCTGCTGCGCCAAGCCGCTCTTCGCGCACTACGATCTCGCCGCGGCGGCGCGCACCTTCACCAAGGAAGCGCTCCGCACGCGCGTGAAATCGCTCTGGCGCTATCGCGAAGTGCTGCCGGTGAAAAACGAGGCCGACGTCGTCACGCTCGGCGAGGGTTTCACGCCGCTCCTCCCGGCGCCGCGGCTCCGCGCGCGCCACGGCCTCAAAAATCTGTTCATCAAGGACGAGGCGCAGAATCCCACCGGCAGCTTCAAAGCCCGCGGCATGACGACCGCGGTCTCGATGGCGCAGCAGTTCGGCCTGAAGAAACTCGCCGTGCCCTCCGCTGGGAACGCCGCCGGCGCGCTCGCCGCCTACGCCGCCCGCGCCGGCATGGAGGCGCACATCTTCATGCCGCGCGACACGCCCCGCGCCAACATCATCGAATGCGAGCAAATGGGCGCACACGTCACGCTCATCAACGGCCTGATCACCGACTGCGGCGCCGAGGTCGCGAAACGCAAGACCGCCGAGGGCTGGTTCGACGTCTCCACGCTGAAGGAGCCCTACCGCGCCGAGGGGAAAAAAACCCTCGGCTACGAACTCGCAGAGCAACTCAACTGGACGCTGCCCGATGTGATCCTCTATCCGACGGGCGGCGGCACCGGGCTCATCGGCATGTGGAAGGCCTTCGACGAAATGGAGCAACTCGGGTGGATCGGAAGCAAACGCCCGCGGATGTTCACCGTGCAGGCCGAAGGCTGCCAGCCGATCGTGCGTGCGTTTGACGCGGGTGAAAAATTTGCGGCGGAGCATATCGGCGCGACGACGCGGGCGAGCGGCCTGCGCGTGCCGAAGGCCATCGGCGATTTCCTCATGCTCGATGCGCTCCGCGCCTCACACGGCGGCGCGATTGCCGTGAGCGACGACGCGATGATTTCCGCCACACGCGAAGTCGGCGCCGCCGAGGGAATTTTCCCCGCGCCCGAAGGCGCGGCGTGTTACGCGGCGCTGAAGCAACTGCTCACGGAGAAAAAAATCTCGCCCGAGGAATCCGTCGTGCTCTTTAACACGAGCACCGGCCTGAAATATCTCGAGTGCTACGGCGACTGAAGACTACCGCGTCCAAGCGCGATTCCCAACTTCGGCGAGCGGGATACAACCTTGGTAGCGACCGGGGATCGGGTCGTAGTGCGTCACGTTTTTCCCGACGGGCTCGGATGTGAAGTAGCCGAGAATCGTCAGCTCCTTGATTTGATGGAAGAAGGTGCCGCTCTTCGACTGCGCGGCTTCGGCCATCGCTTTAAGCAAAGCGTCCTGCTGCACGGCGGTGAGCTTCGCGAACGCGATGCGATGCGCCGCGGTGCTCTTAGTTTCCAACTCCGTAAGGCCGGCGGTGAAAGTGCGACGCTCCACTTCGGTCATGAATTTTCCGAGCATCAGGTCGATGAAGGCGGGCACGCCCACGTCGATCGCGCCGGGCGTGTCGGTGCGCGGGAGAATGCGTTCGGCAATGGCGCCGACCGTCTCGAATTGCGCGGCGGTGAGGAACGACGGCTTCGCGCCCGCGGCAGGGGTCTGCGCGCGGAGCACGCCTTGAAGAATCGACGGCGAGATGGCGACGCCGAGCAGGAGCGCGGCGCGTTGGATGGCTTCGCGGCGGTTCATCAGGTTCGCATCGATGGGCCGGTCAAGAGGAACAGAGTTCATGGCGAGGAGGAGAATTTTAGATTGGAGCGACTGAGTCGTAGGGCGGGCGTCCCGCCGAGCCTCGGCTTACCCGGGACGGTTCGCCCTACCGGCTTATCCTTGGTGTGCTCACAGGTTCATCTTCTTCAGCTCACCCACCGCGTGGTCGGCGGCACGCGCGGTCAGCGCCATGTAGGTGAGAGAAGGGTTGACGCACGCATTCGAGGTCATGCACGCGCCGTCGGTCACGAAGACGTTCGGCGAGGTGTGAACCTGATTCCATTTATTGAGCACCGAGGTCTTCGGATCGCGGCCCATGCGCGCGGTGCCCATCTCGTGGATGCAGTTGCCGGGGTTGCTCAGGCCCACGTCGTCGAAGCCGGTCACGTCCTTCAGGCCCGCGGCCTCCAGCATCTCGATGGCGGACTGCTTCATGTCCTTCCGCATCGCCATCTCGTTTTCCTTCCAGCCGCAGTCGAAGGTCACGGTGGGCTGGCCCCACTTGTCGCGCACGGCGGAGTTCAAATAGAGCTTGTTGGCGTGGTAGGGCAGGCACTCGCCCCACGAGCCGATGCCGAAGCGCCACGGACCGGGCGCGATGAGATCGGCCTTCAGTTTCCCGCCGAAAAGCGAGAGCTCCTTGATGTTGCGCGTCCAGTCGGTGCGCGCCGCGCTGCCCTGATAGCCGAAGCCGCGGATGTAGTCTTTGCGCGTGCTCGCCTTGTCGATATTACGGAAGCGCGGGATGTAGATTCCGTTGGGCCGGCTGCCGCGGTAGTAGCGATCGGAAAACTCATCCGACAGGCCGGTGGCGCCGACCTTGAAGTGGTGGTCCATCAGGTTGTGGCCGAGCTCGCCGCTGTCGTTGCCGAGGCCGTTCGGAAAACGATCGGACTTCGAGTTGAGCAAAATGAACGTCGAGGCGATCGCCGAGGCGCAGAGGAAGATCACCTTGGCGTGAAACTCGATCACCTCGTTGGTCTCGGCGTCGATGATGCGCACGCCGGTCGCGCGGCCCTTGTCCTTGTCGTAGATGAGGCCGCTGACGATCGAGAAGGGGCGGAGCGTGAGGTTGCCCGTGGCGTAGGCGGCGGGGAGCGTGGCGGCGTTGCTGGAAAAATAGGCGCCGTAGGGGCAGCCGCGGCTGCAGCGGTTGCGAAACTGGCAATTGCCGCGGCCGTTGTGCGGCACGGTGAGATTCGCGGAGCGGCCCATGATCATCGCGCGGCCGCCGAAGGAAGACTTGATGCGATCGCGCACCTGCGTCTCGAGGCAGTTCATTTCCATCGCCGGGAGAAACTGGCCGTCGGGGAGCTGCGCGAGACCGTCGCGGTTGCCGTTGATGCCCGCGAAACGCTCCGCGTAGTCATACCATGGCGCGATGTCCGCGTAGCGAATCGGCCAGTCGACGGCGACGCCATCCTTGGCGTTGGCCTCGAAGTCGAGATCGCTGAAGCGATACGACTGCCGGCCCCACGTGAGCGAGCGGCCGCCGACATGGTAGCCGCGCATCCAATCGAAGGGCTTGTCCTCTGAGTAGGGATTCTCGACATCGTCGACGAACCAGTGCGCGGTCGCCGGGTGGGTGGTGTAGCCGGTGCGGTTTTGTTTCTGCTGCCTCACGACACCGGCGGCCGTGGGCTTGGTGCGGCCCTCAAACTCCCAGCTATCTTTCATCGCGGTCGGGTAATCGCCGTGCTTCACGTCGCGCCCGCGCTCGAGGACGAGGGTCTTGAGGCCCTTTTCAGCGAGTTCCTTCGCGGCCCAGCCGCCACTGATGCCGGAGCCGACGACGATGGCGTCGTAGGTGTTTTGTTTGGTGCCTGCGCCTAGGATGTTGGCCATGGAAAATTGATTTTACTGAGGGGTGGGCGCCGGGATTTGTTGCGCGCGGAGGATCAATCCGCCGTCGCCGGAAATTGCAAGCCGCCGAGCGTCCACTTTTCGAGTGGATTTCGATGCGAGAAGTCAGACACGCCCTTCCCGATGGCGCGCATCCTATTTTCCTGCCAATGCTGTCTGAGGTGGGCCGGCCGCTCCGCGGGCGGCAGATGCGTGACTCCAAGCCGCGCGCGGAGCGCACGGCCCACCCGGGACGCTGCGCGCCTTTCCCGATGGCTCGATCCAAAAAATGAATTGTCTCGTTTCCCGCCACGCTCTTCCTCGTGGCACGCCAGCGGCTTTATTCCCGCCACTGATTTACGCCCCATGAAATTTTCTCGATCCGCCCTGCGCACGCTCGCGTGCGCTTGCGCCCTCATCTCCCCTCTGTCCGCGCAAACCGCGCGCCTGATCAACATCTCGACGCGCGGGCAGGTCGGCACCGACGCCAACATCCTCGTCGGCGGCTTTGTGATCTCGGGCGCGGGCAACAAGACTGTGCTCATCCGCGCCATTGGCCCCGGCCTCGGTGCTTTCGGCGTCACCGGCACGCTGCCCGATCCCGTCCTGAGTATCTTCAACTCCGCCGGCACGGTCGTTGCGAGCAACGACAACTGGAACGCAATCGATGCTGCGACCTTTGCGCAGGTCGGTGCGTTTCCGCTGCCGGCCAACAGCAAGGACGCCGTCGTCGTCGCCACGCTGTCTGCCGGCTCCTACACCGCGCAGATTTCCGGCCTTGGCACGGCACGCACGGGCGTCGGCATCCTTGAAGTCTACGACGTGAGCGGCACCGGGCAGTTGATCAACATCGCCACGCGTCTCTCGGTCGGCACCGGCACCAACGCCGCGGTGGCGGGTTTCGTCATCAGCCCCGGCAGTGGCAGCCGCAAGCTGCTCGTCCGCGGCGTCGGCCCCGCCCTCACGGGCTTCGGCGTCCCGGGCGCACTCTCCGATCCCAAGCTCACCGTCTTCGACTCGAACGTGCAGGTGATTGCCACCGCGGTGGCCAACGGCAGTGTCTCCGCGCTTGCCTCTGCCACCGCGCAGGCCGGCGCCTTTGCCACCGCGCCTGGCGATGCCGCGACCATCATCACCGTCAACCCCGGCTCTTACACCGTGCAGCTTGCCGGTAACAGCGGAGCCACCACCGGCGTCGGTCTCATTGAAGTCTACGATATCACCAATACAACCGGCACGCCGACGGCGCTCGCGAGCCCCACGCCGCGCCTCTACTACGCAAGCCTGCGTCCCAGCGCTGCGGCGACGACTTCCACCGCGTCCGGCTACGCGACGATTCTCTACGACCCGAACACCAACGTCGCGACCGTCAGCGTCAATTTTTCCAACCTCAGTTCCGGCGCGACCTCCGCGCACCTCGTCATCGGCACCAACGCCTCCAGCGGAAATTTCGTCTTCAACCTGCCCCGCGGCCAGGCCAACGCGCTCACGTGGACCTTCCCCGCAAGCGGCAGCTATTCGACCACCGACCTCATCGCCGCGATGGTCAACGGCCAGCTCTTCGTCAGCATCGACAGCAGTAATTTTCCCGCGGGCGAACTTCAGGGGGGCTTCGCCCTCACAACGGGCTCGACCACCTTCACCGCGCCCGCCGCACCGCCCGCACTCGCCGCCGGCGCGCTCACGTCTCCGACGCAGACGGACGCGGCGCGTTTTCTCACGCAGGCGACCTACGGTCCTACGACCGCGACCATCAACGCGCTTATGACCCGCGGCATTTCCGGCTGGCTCGACGACCAGATGGCCGCTCCGGCAACTTCTTTGCTCGGCGGGATGCGCTCCGATACAGCGGCGTTTCCAATGCCCACCAAGCCACTGGGCCCCCCCGATCCTCGCATATATTTGAATTGGACCGCCAACTCTCTTGCCGCGTGGTGGAAGACTGCAATCACCGGAACTGACCAGTTGCGGCAGCGAGTGGCTTTCGCCCTAAGTGAAATCTTAGTCTTGGGCCCGACTGGCCAAACGGAAGGCGACGCAAAATACTACGACATTTTGGTCAATCAAGCGTTTGGGAACTACAGACAACTTTTGGAAGACGTCACCTTGAGTCCCGTGATGGGCGTGTGGCTCACGCACATTAAAAACCCCAAAGCCGATCCGGTTAAGGGCACGGCACCGGATGAAAACTATGCCCGCGAAGTGCAGCAGCTTTTCACAATCGGTCTCGTCCAGCTCCAGCCCGACGGCACATTGCTGCTCGACTCGCTGGGTCAGCCGCTCCCGACCTATAATCAAGCTATCATCGCCGAGACAGCGAAGGTCTTTACCGGCTGGAATTTCGCGTTTGCACCAGATTCGTCCACGAATGTGCAGCTTTTTACAGACGCGTATCCTCCGAGCACCGTTTTTCAAGTTCACGGCAACGACAATGAGTGGCTAAATCCCATGCGCTGTTACGATGCGTTCCACGACAAGACTCAGAAGGTCATAGTGAGTTTGCAACAAGTGCCGCTTGCTGATGCCGCACCAACTCTCATTCCGGCAGGCCAGACGGGGCCGCAGGATTTGAAGGTGCTCCTAGATACGCTATTCAACCACCCAAACACGGGTCCGTTTGTTTGCAAACAACTCATCAAGCGCCTTGTCACGAGCAATCCTAGCCCCGCTTATGTATATCGTGTCGCCCAAGTGTTCGCGAATGACGGAAAAGGTGCGCGCGGGAATCTCGGCGCCGTCGTGCGGAGTATTCTCTTGGACTACGAAGCGCGTTCACCCGCCGTGATTGAGAATGTTGGTTACGGCAAAATCAAGGAACCCATCATCCGCTTCACGGGTTTTTTGCGTGCCCTTAGTGCCACCTCTCCCAACGGGCGATACTTGGACAGCTACTATGAGGATCCTCGAAGCCTTCCCGCCCTTTATCCCACGGGAACCTTCGTGTTTCCGCTCAGCGCATTTGGTCAGGCTCCCCTTCAGTCTCCGACGGTCTTCAATTTCTATTCCCCCGACTACTCACCTCCAGGTGCAATGGCTGCCGCGGGTTTGGTCGCTCCTGAAATGGAAATCACGGACGCTTATTTCGCCATGAGCGTGCCATTTGCGATGGTGAATTTGATGCATCGCGATCCATCGAGGCTGCCGGCACCGTCTGTTGGACCCTCGCCCTTTCTCGTTCTCGATTACTCGGCTTATTTGCCGAATGCGAAGAATCCCTCCGCTCTCGTCGATCAGCTCAATCTCATTTACTGCGCGAACCAGATGACTACGGCGACCCGCACGCAAATCCTCACCACATTGAACTCTTTTGCTTCGACGGCGACCGACCTCGAGCGGGTGCAAACTGCGCTTCAATTCACAATAACCTCTCCTGACTCGGCTGTCCAAAAATAGCCCATGAAAACCGATCCCACCGTCAATCTTTCCCGCCGCTCGTTTCTTCACCGCTCCTGCTGCGCAGCTGTTGGATCGACGGGCATACTCTCGTGTCTAGGACAGTTGAGGGCGATCGGTGCCGCCGCTGGTGACTCTCTCAAATCTACCACCCGTGCGAACCTTTTGGCCGACTACAAGGCACTCGTCTGCGTCTTTCTCAGCGGAGGCAACGATGCCACGAATCTTATCATTCCCTCCGACGCCTCCAGCTACTCTGTTTACCTGAAATCGAGGGCCGAACTGGCGATCGCCCAATCAGGCCTGCTTGGCCTGAACCCTCGAACATATACCGACGGCCGCAATTACGCTCTAAATTCTTCCGCCGCCGAGCTTCAAGGACTCTTTTCATCGGGTAGACTGGCCGTGCTCGCCAATGTTGGGACGCTGGTGCGTCCGACCACGCTAGCAGACTATCGAAGCGGGAAAAATTTGCCGACCCAGCTCTTTGCGCACAATGAGCAGGCGTTACAGTGGCAGAGCAGCATCCCCGATCGGGCATTTGAAACCGGCTGGGGCGGACGTCTAGCTGACCTTGTCGATGCGATGAACTCGAATAACGAAATCTCGATGTCGATTTCCCTGAGTGGCAGCAATTCGTTTCAACGCGGGAGGGCGGTTAACCAATATGCTGTGAACCGGGGTGGTATTCCCTCAATGAGCTATGCGAACGACCCGACCAACTCAACGGGAGTGGTCGCTGCCCGTTCTCTCGGCCTAAAAAGCATTGTGGCCAATCCTCAAGCTAATGCACTTGCCGCCGCTTTTGGGTCTCTCACTAAAGAGTCGATTGCCGATGCTGAACTCCTCGGCACAGTCTTAAGGAGCGCACCCGCGTTCAAGACGGTTTTTCCCTCCACAGGGACTGCAGGCAATTTCGCGATGGTTGCAAAGTTGATCTCTGTTTCCCAAGCACTCGGCCTCAAGCGCCAAATATTTTTCGTCCAGCTCAGCGGCTGGGATATGCATGGTGGACAGGTAGCAGGTCACGGCCCGCTGCTTGCCGAACTAAGCGCAGCCATGAAATCCTTCTACGACGCAACCGTCGAACTCGGCGTCGCCAACCAAGTCACCACCTTCACCGCTTCCGACTTCGGCCGAACCTATATTCCCAACGCCGGCGGCACCGACCACGGCTGGGGCAACCACCAGCTCATCATGGGCGGCGCCGTGCAGGGCGGAGACATCTACGGCCGGATGCCCAGCCTCACGGTCAATGCCGACGACGATGTCGGCCGCGGGCGGTGGATTCCCAGCACGAGTGTCGACGAATACAACGCCACACTCGCCACGTGGTTCGGAGTGAGCGCCAGCAACCTTCCCGTCGTCCTCCCCAACATTGGCCGCTTCGCGAAACCGAATCTGGGATTCATGGGGTGACGGCCAGGAGCGAGCGCTGGCGCTTGCTACACCAAACCAGCGTGTTGAGGGCAACTCGCTCCACCTCGGCGCACGAAGCGAATCACCAAAGCCCGCGGCGTCAGGCGACGCGTTGGGATTTGCGGCGGCTGGCGCCTCACAACCGTGCGCGGCGCAGAAACTCAGCCGGGGTGACAGCCGGGACCGGGGAGCGGCGGAAGTCGGCGGTGTTACGCGTGACGATGAGATCCGCGCGGGCGGTAAGCGCGCTCATGGCTTGGAGCGCGTCCTCGAAATCGACCATGGGCAGGGCCAACGCTTGTCGCGCCCCGAGGTGGTCGGTGGCTGGCACCTCAAGAAAACCGAGGATTTCGCGCAGGAAGTCGCGGATGATTTCGTCGCCCCGCAGGCGGCGGCCCACATAGTAGATATTGGAAAGTGTGTGCCACGCGATCCAGCCTGAGCCGGGCTGCTGTTCCGCCCAGGCGAGTATCGCCACGCTGTTGGCCTGAAACTCCGCGCGCTCCAGCGCGGAATCGAGCAGGACGTCGGAATCAATCAGCACGCGCACGGGGAGCGGGCTTGACGTATTTCGCGACGAGGTGGGCGAGACGATCGTCCGCGGCGAGCTGGGCGGCAGTTGGCATTTTGACCGGCGGGTGCTTTTTCAACCAGCGTGCGGCGAATCCCGGGGTCGGAGTTGCTAAGGTGGTGAACGTCTTCTCAAAGATCGCGGAGATACTCGTGCCTTGGCGACGGGCGGTGCGCCGGGCGGCTTGCACGGCCGAGCGCTCCACCGTGAGAGTGAGCTTTTGCTTCATGCACGTGTTGTCGCGGGCAGCACGTGTCGAGTCAAGCGAGGGTTGGAGGATCGCCGGGCGGCCGATGCCAGGCGGCTTTTCCCCGGGGCGGGCGGCTCTCCGCGGGTCGGCAAGCCGCTGGCATCAGCACGGCTTTGCCAATCCGGAAAACCACGCGCCAGCGCCTCTCACTCCGCGTGCCGCTTCGCCTTTGAGCGTCCACCCTTCCAGATGTCGTATTGCGGGTCGGCGTAGCGCGCGAAGAAGCCATCGATCCGCGCCGCCAGCTCGGTGCGCATCGGCGCGGTGCCGGGCTGCCCGTAGAGGTTAAAACGTTCCCACGGATCGCGCTTCATGTCGTAGAGTTCAAACGGTCCGTTGGGGAAGCGAGTGACATACTTCCAGTCATCGGTGCGCACGGCCCGCACGGTTTCCATTTCATAGAACATGACGTTGTCCCAAGGAATGGTCTCGCCGCGGAGCACCGCGCTGAAGTCGCGGCCTGGCGAACGCGGGGCAGTCGGCATTTTCGAACCGAGTCCGAGATGGTTGAGGACGGTAGGCAGGAAATCGTAGTTGCTCACGATGAGGTCACTCGTGCGCGCCACCGGGATTTTTCCGGGCTGACGAAAGATGAGCGGAATCTGCATCATCAGCTCGTGCGCGGCAATCGGGCGGAAATGATCGCCCATCCCCCACATGCCGTTTTGCCCACCCATCCACCCTTGGTCGGAGGCGTAGACGACGAGGGTGTCCTCATCGAGTCCGAGCCGGCGTAGCGTCGCCATCACCTCGCCGACGCCGTCATCTACTCCGCTCACCTCCGCCGCCGTGCGTTCCATGGCGAGCGGGGTGTTGTGAAACGGCTTGTTCGCGTGCTGCCACGGGTGCATCGCCTCCACCGGGAAACTCTGGAAATGTTTCCCACGATAATACTCCGCGTGCCGGTTGCGCGGAGCATTGCGCATAAGACCGCCCAGCGCATAGGGGCCGTTGTAGGCGAGAAACAAAAAAAATGGGCGCGCTTTGTTTTGCTCGATGAACTCGATGCCTTTTCGCGTCCAGAGGTCGGTCGTGTAGCCGGGCTCCTTTCGCACCGCCCCGTTTTCGATCACGTCTTGGTTGTAGAATTCGTTCGTGTGGCCGTCGGGCTTCGTCACCCAAAACGAAAAACCCTCCGAAGCATGGAGGTTATCACCGAGATGCCATTTGCCGCTAAGGCCGCAGGTGTAGCCAGAATCGCGCAGCACTTCCCCGAGCGAGGTAAATTCGCGCAGCGTATTGTAGGCTTGCGGCCCCATCATGAATTTCGGGTCGAGAAACGAATGCACGCCGTGCTGCGACGGAATCAACCCAGTGAGAAACGTCGCGCGCGTCGGGGAGCACACGGGATTGCTGCTCAGGGCACGAGTAAAACGGACCCCTTCCTTGGCCAACTGATCGATGTGCGGGGTGCGGATGTCCGGGTTGCCGTAGCAACCCAGCGTCCACGCGCCTTGGTTGTCGGTCAGGATGAAGACGAGATTTTTCGGCCGCTCTGCCGCCCGCGTGGCGATCGCCAGTCCCAGAGCGGCGGCAAGGAGCACCGAGCGGTGGTAGAATTGCGCGCAGTTCATGCGACGATTTTTCACGAGCCACCGCTCCGCTCAGTTTCCGCGCACTCGCAAGCGCGTCGTAAAACTCCAGTGCCCGCGCACGTTTTGGATTTTGATCAGGAATTGGTTTTTCCCCTTCCGCAGCCGCAGCGCCACCACGTCGTCGTCGAGCCGGCTGGTGCGCGCGATCCATTTGTCGTTCACGAATTCGCCGTTGAGCCAGACCTTCAGCCCGTCGTCGCTGCCGATGCCGAGCCACGCGTCCGTTTCCTCGGGCACTTCAATCTCCGTCCAGGCGTAGCCGACACAGTAGTCGAGACTGCCGACGCTCCCGTTGCCGAGAAAATCAACCAGCCCGCCCGTCTCCGGGTTGATCTTCTTCCACGTAAATTTCTCACCGTCGATTTCCTGTTTCTGTCCCGCCACCGGCTGCACACTCGCCGGACCGCCGGTGTCCTCGAACCAGTCGCTGTTGAACGCGTTCATCTGCGACGCCGTGGAAATCTTGTTCGACGCGCCCGTCTTCACCGCGGTCATCATCACCGTGCCGTCCGCCCCCACGCGGTCGATCGTGGAGAACACCTGCTGCGGGACGTGCACCGATTTCAGCACGAGCCAGCTCTTGATCGGCACCTCACGGCGCGCGTCGCCGTTCACCCACGCCGCATCGGCGGCGAGTTGTTTGTCGAGCGGCGGAACGATCACCGCATAGGCATGGCTGCCCGCGACGGCGTTGCCTCGCTCGATGGCCGGCAGAAAGATGGCATTGCGCCGCAGGGCTTCCGTGATTGGCGCGATGAGCGGCGCGGGCACGCCGGACTCCGGCGCCATCACGACGCTCGACACCACGCCGTCCGCCCCGACCTCGATTTTCGCATCAATTCGCGTCACGCCCCGGGCGCGCAGCGGATCGATCCGCAGCGGGTCGATCAGCAGCAGCGGTCCGGTCTGCCGTTCCGCAAATTCCAATGGCCGCGTCGCCCGCAGGTAGTGCAGGCGGTCGCGCGCCGTGCGGGGATTGGCCGGATTTAGCTCCCACAGAAAATCGCTCGCGCCGTCGACGAACTTCATCACGTCGGCCATTTCCCCGGCGGCGCAGCCGAAGAGCGGCACCGCCTCGCGCGTCATCAGGACAAACGACATCCCCTGCCCCGGCAAAAAACGCGAAAGGAGCTTGATGCTCCCCAGTTTCGCCGCGTCGGCGACGAGCCACGAGCGCGCCGGCAGCCAGCGCGCGTCCATGTTCGCCTGCCGCGTCGCGAGAATCACCGTCGCCACCCGCCCGGGATAGACGCGCTGCACCCGGCTCACGAACGGCGCGAGATTGTCGAGCAGGTGGCCGACGCTCCCCTCCCGTTTCCCGATGAACACCGCGATGATCAGCTCCGGCTCCGGCGTGGCCGCGAAATCGACCGGCTTCAGTTCGCGGTTGTTCGAGTGCGAGAGTTTCCCCGCCAGATCGGCGGTCGCCTCGCCTTTCGCCTCGCTCCAACGCTCGGCCCGCGGCGGCCGGTGCGCGATCGCCTGCTGGAACCGCACGCAATCCTCCGGCGCCAGCGCCCGCATCGGCAGAAACCGGCTGGAAATCCCGCCCGTGCGAAACAACGCCATCGGCCCCACCACCTCGATCGGTTCGCCCTTGAAGGTCCCGCCCTTCCCGTCTTTCCACTCCTGCATTCCCGTGGCCGCCTGCCCGCACGCTGCGACGCCAAGGCCCAGCAACCAGACCGTAAGTGAATGAAAAAAACGCATGGGGTGGACGCGGTGGGGAAAAGGAAACGAGCGCTTTCGACTAAACGTGCGCCACCGCCTGTCAATCCACACACCCCAATCCCGCGGAACTTTCCCCCCGGCGCGACCTCCCACTTCCACGCCATGAATCACATTACCCCTCTCGTCTGCGGCCTCGTCAGTGCCGCCTGGTGCCTCGCGGGTTGCACGACCCGCTCGATCTCAAATTCCGGCTTTGAAAATTCCAGTCGTTACTCCGCGCCGCCGCTCGGTGGCTACAAGGGTGAGTTATCCGAGTTGGATGTCATCGGCCTCGTCGCCGACGCCAGGGTTACGGAGGCCGACATCCACGCGGCGATCGAAGGCCCGCGCGGCACGAAGCTCGGCCGGAACAGCAAGGTCCTGTTGATTCAGTCCGGCGCGGAGTATCCCGATGCACCGATGCTTGAAGCGATGCAGACTCGGTTTGCCGTAAGTTCGTTCTCTGGTCGGCCCAGCGCCGCGATCGAACCCGCTTCCTCGTTTTCCAAAACTCTGCGGCTGGTCGCTGCACGGGGAGGCTACGATAAAATCATCTGTTATTGGGGCGTGCTCGAATCGGCGCGGGAGAACAAAGTGACGTCGCTCGTTTCTTGGGTGCCGCTCGTGGGCTCGGTGATCCCCGACGAACGCGAGCACATGCGGCTGCGACTCAAGGCCGCGATCGTCGATGTCGAGAGCGGGCGCTGGACCTTCGTGAATCCGCCGTCCGCCGGCGCTTCCGAACTGAGCGCGCGCATCTCGCGCAAGGAAACGGATCAGAGCCTGGTCGAAAATTTGAAGGCTGAGGGCTACCGCACTCTCGCGCGCACCTTGGCCGAAAATCACACGGAGTAGCACCGTGCACGCGGGCGGCGGCCGCAGTCGCAGCTTCCGGACCGGACCCGCACCGGCCTCAACGCAGCCGAGCAGATATGGGTGGCACGCGGCCTTTACCCTGAGGAGTTGCCGACCGCGAGCGAACGCCCCACGTTGGCGGGATGAAGCCCGTTTCTCCTCTTCGGCGACGACTCTTGATCGTCGTAGCGCTGCTCGCGCTCTTTACGGTCACCGGCTTTTTCATTTTGCCGCCAATCGTAAAATCGCAGTTGGAGCAACGCGCCTCGGCCGCCTTGGGCCGGCGCGTCACGGTTGAGAAGGTGCGGCTCAATCCCTACACTCTCGCCCTCACCCTCGAAAATTTCGCGATCGGGGATCAAGCCGGCCCCGGCACCTTCGTCGGCTGGAAAAAACTGCACGTGGATTTCGACGCCCTCGGCTCGCTCCACGGCGAGTGGGTGTTGAGCGAAATCACGCTCGACGGCTTTGCGGCCAACGTCGCGGTAAACCGGGATCAGTCCCTGAATTTTTCCGACATCATCGCCAAGCTCACCGCGCCCGCCGCGGCGCCGTCCGCCCCGCCACCCGCGGCCAAACCCGCCGCTCCGGCCAAGCCGCCCCGGCCGGTCCGCATCGGAAGCTTGCAAGTGAACGACGCGCGGCTCGCCTTCGCCGACGCCTCGCGCACGCAGCCGTTTGCCACGACCCTTGGGCCGCTGACGTTTTCGCTCACGGAATTTCGCACCGTGAGCGAACGCGGCGCACCCCATCATTTCGAAGCGGTGTCCGAGGCTGGTGAACGCATCGTCTGGACCGGCGCCATGCGCTCCGATCTCTTGCACTCGATGGGCGAATTTGCCCTCGAGAACATCGCCCTCGCGAAATACTCGCCCTACTACGCCGACCGCCTCCAAGCCGATCTCACTGAGGGAAAACTCTCCGTGCGCGGACGCTACGAGGTCGCGCTCGCCGGCGACAACCGCACGCTCAAGCTGGCCGGCGGCAGCGTCCAACTGCGGGGCATCAAGCTCGTCGAACGCGCCACCAAGGAAACCGCCTTCGAGCTGCCCACGCTCGATCTCGTGGGCCTTGAGGCCGACGGCATCGCGCAAAAGGCGAGCATCGCCTCACTCACACTCGCCGGTGGTCAGGTGCGCGTCCGACGCGAGAAGGACGGCGCGGTCAACTGGCTCGCGTTGTTGCAGCCACCGCCGGGCTCCGCTCCCGTGGCCGGCAACGCCCCCGCACGCTCCGGCGTGTCCGCGGCCGCCCCTTCCCCGACGCCGACGGCGAAGGCACCAGAAGTGACCATCGGCGAAGTGGCGTTAAAGGATTTTCAGATCAGCCTGAACGATCTCGCGGCGCCGCGGCCTGTGGCGCACGCGTTGAGTGCGCTGCAGGTTTCCCTCAAAAACGTGACCCTCGCCGAAGGCGCACGCATGCCGCTGCTGCTCTCGTTCAACCTCGCGCCACAGGGCACCGTGCGCCTCGCCGGCACCGTCGCGATCGCACCGTTCGCGGCCGACCTTAAACTTGATCTCGCCGGGCTCGAACTTCCGCCGCTCTCCCCTTACGTCGAGGAATTCCTCAACGGCCGCTTAGCGCAGGGCACGCTCACCGCGTCGCTCGCGGCGCAAATCGCCCGGCCCGCCGGCCAGCCACTCACGGCGACCCTTGCGGGCGACATCACGCTTGAAAAACTCAGCGTGCTCGACGCGCAGAGCGAGGAACTCGCCGGCTTCGGCGCGCTCGCGCTGCGCGGCCTGCGCGCGACGACCGCACCGGAACTCACCATCGCCCTCGCTGAAATCAGTCTCGCCGCGCCTTACGCGCGCGTCGTCGTCAACGCCGACAAATCGCTCAACCTCGCCTCCGTCATGCGCCGCCCGCCGCCCGCCGCACCCGGGGCGGCTTCACCGGCGCCGGCCGCGCCCGCCACGCCCGGCCCGGCTGCGGCCCCGTCGGCTCCACCCAAGATCGATATCGGCAAAATCACGATCAGCGACGGCGACTACCGTTTCACCGACCGCTCGCTGGAGCCGCATGTCCGCATGGCGGTCAACCAATTCGGCGGCACCATCGCCGGCCTTTCCTCCGCCAATCTGGCGAAGGCCGACGTCGATCTGAAAGCCACCGTCGATGGCGCCGGTCCCGTTGCGATCACCGGAAAGATTGATGCGCTCGGCGCGAACAAGACGGTCGATCTCAAGGTCGACTTCAAGAACGTCGATCTGCTGCCGCTCAGCCCCTACAGCGGAAAATTCGCCGGCTTCGAACTCGCGCGCGGCAAGCTGCTCCTCGATGTGAAGGTGCTCGTCGACGGCAAGAAAATCGACGCGACCAACGTCGTCACGTTGAACCAATTCACCTTTGGCGCCCCGGTGAAGAGCCCCGACGCCACCGGCCTCCCGGTGCGCCTCGGCGTCGCGCTGCTCAAGGACCTCGACGGCAAGATCGTAATCGATGTGCCGATCCAGGGCAGCACCGACGATCCGAATTTTCAGATCGGCCGCGTGGTGTGGCGCGTGATCGGCAACTTGCTCGCCAAGGTGGCGACCTCGCCGTTTGCGTTGCTCGGCGCGGCCTTTGGCGGCGGCGGGGACGAACTCGCGTTTCAGGATTTTGCGCCCGGCGAATCCGCGCTCGCCGCCGGTGAAATCAAAAAACTCCAGACGATGGTGCAGGCGCTGAACAACCGCCCGGGCCTGAGCGTGAACCTCGCGGGCAGTTACGACACCGCCGCCGACACGCACGCGCTAAAACGCGTGAAGCTGGCCGAGTCGGTGCGCCGCACCATCTGGGAAACGAAGCGCGCGCAAGACGCCAACCTGCCGCCGCCGGCCCAATTGGTCCTCACGCCCGAAGAGCGCGTCGCCGCGATCAAGAAATTGTTCGACGAAAAGTTTCCGCCCGGTTCGCCGCAGGGCACGCCCGTGCCGCCGGCACCGCAGCCGGTGGCGCCCCCGCCGCCCCCGCCGGTGGGATTACTCAAACGGGTCGTGCGCACCGTGACCTTCCAGACGCAGCGCGCCGAGAAAGCCGCCGGGCAGGAGAACACTAAACTCTCCACCGAGCACGCGCAGGCGGTCGCGGCCGCCCTCGCCGCCGGTTTGCCGCTCGAAGAAATGTCCGGCCACCTCGCCGAGACGATGCTGGTCGATGAGAACGATCTACGTGCGCTGGCCCAGGCGCGCGCGCAGCAAGTGCGCGACTATTTCATCACCACCGGCCAGATCGCCGCCGAGCGCCTGTTTTTGTCGAAGCAAAGCGACGACCCCGCGAAGTCCGGCAAGGGGCCCCGGGTGTTTCTGGAACTGCAATAGGCGATCGCATGGCGCACTGGAGCGTGTTTCAAAATGCATTGTCATCAGCCAGGTGCACGAAGCGCGCCGTGGCGAACCAGCTGGATTGCCTCGTCGCCACTGCCGGGCGCAACTTCGCGCAAGGACAGAGTTTGAAACCGCGCCCTCGTCGCCAAACGGATTGAGCGCCGCATGCTCCCCATGAATTCCCCGATCACCCTCCTCGCCAATTCATTCTTTATTGCGGCGGCGATCCTCGGGCTGCCGGCCCTCGCGGTCTTGATTATTTACTCATGCTACCGCGTCCGGGTCTGGCTGGTGCCCCCGCCGCCACCCTCCGCCCGCGTCAAAAATCCCGACGCGATCCTTCTGATACTCGAAGGCATGACGCGCACGATCGGCGCCGTTTCCAATGTGCTCGGATTTTTCGGCAAATTCGTCTTTGCCGCCCTCGCCATCCTCTCCGCCGGCGCATTGCTGCTCGCCGTGGCGCTTTTTTTCACGGGGCGCGGGCTCCACGCGCAGCAGGAGTGGGCCCGCATTTCGGCCACCGTGATCGCGGCGGGCGTGACGTTGTGGGGTCTCGCTTCGGCCACGGCGTTCCGCGGGTTTTGGCTGTTGTTGTCGCTAACGCTCACGGCCGTCGGTCTCTACGCGCTCCGGATTTTGTGGCTCGGCTTCGCCGTCCCGGCATGAACCTGCCCGCGTTTCGCTATCACCAGATCCGATGGGGAGCGGCAGTGTCGCCGTCTCTCCGCAGCGCTACCGGTGCTGCGAACGGAATCGCGGCCACATCTGCGTCGCGCCCGGCTATGCCGCGACAGACCTCGATGAGGCACTGTGCCCCTGGGGCATTGCGGATGGTGCAGCGCACGCGCAGTTCGACGCCGCTTTCGTCGATGCGCATGCCCTGCCCGACGCCGTGCCCGCCTCCGCCGTCGCGGAGATCACCGGACGCACGCCCGGGTTTGCCACGCGGCAACCGGAGCAATGGCCCGCGTGCTGCGCCGACGCGACCGCCTTTCTCTTTTCCGCCGGGATCGCGGAAATCCGCGCGCACACCGCGAGCTCGAGGGCGATATCATGAGCCACATCGGGCATGAACTGAAAATCTCCGGCGGCGCCGCGACCCAGCTGCTGAACTCGTTGCACCGCGAACACGGACCGACGCTGCACGTTTTTCGCTGCCTCACGTGCCGGCGGCACCACTTTCATATCGACAGCCCGTGAAGCACGGGCCCCGACCCATGACAATCCTTAGCGCAATCCTCTTGGTGATCACGGCCCTCCTCTACGCCGGCGCAGTTGGTCTGATCACGTCGATAAACAGCAGCGACCCCGCAGGAAACGGACTGACGCAGTCGTTCGCGTTCCTCACGACGATCGCCCTGTGGATTTTTCTGGGAGCCTTGCTCCTCCTCGCCGCCACCAAAGGTGAAATGCCGCGTTGGGCCGCGGGCGCGGCATGCGTTCTCGTGCCCGCCTCGGGAGCTGCGGCGATCGCCGCGGTCGGGCTGCTCAAGGACAGTTTCTATCACGCGAAATGGCCGCTGGTGATTCCGGCGCTCGCCCCGGCGCTGATGATTGCATTCGCCCTCTGGGCCTATTTCCCCGGTCTGCGCAACGCGCTCCCGGCGCTCGGCGTCAGTGCGATCGTTTGGGGCAGTCTGTTGATTCTATCGCTCGCGCCGTGGCCCACCGTCGCGCACCGCGCGAGACACGGCAAAGCCGACCGCGCCCAAGCCGACGCCGCCTGGAAAGCGGGCGAGCCCGCGCGGGCGGAGACCGCTCGGCAGCAAAATCTCGTCGAATTCCGTGCGCTGACGCCCGCGTCTGAGCTCCGCGACTGGCTCCTGTTCGTCGCACCGTCGAACGAACTGCGCGACCAAGCCCTGGCCGCCATCCGCCAGCTGGCGCGCCGCCAGGCCGACGCCGAAGCCATGCTGGTGCAGGGAACGTTTTTCGATTGGGAAGACCTTCCCCTGCTCGATCTGGCAGTCACCCCGACCGTCGGTGAAGTCGCGCGAAAATTCCTGCGCGAAAAAACCCAGGCCCTCCAACCCCACCGGCCGGAATCCCCACCCCAGTTTCGTTTTGTCGCCGATCAAGTGGAATC
This sequence comes from Opitutaceae bacterium, assembly GCA_031379235.1. Taxonomy (GTDB): domain Bacteria; phylum Verrucomicrobiota; class Verrucomicrobiia; order Opitutales; family Opitutaceae; genus ER46. The sequence goes on from JANNEY010000309.1 coordinate 19,165, forward strand.
TTGCCCGGCCATTTTCGAATGGCTGGTGAACAACCGCTGCGCCTGCGCCGCCGAACTCGACGCCTTGGTCGCAACCGTGCGGATCTATCACGCCGAGCCGAAACGGGAGGAATTCCTCGCCACGCTCACGCGGATCCGTGCGGCGATGACCCGCGATTGAGATTTGGCGGGGCGGCCCGCGGTGCGAAATCCGCCGCCCGTGCCCCGCTTCCTACTTCGCGCGATTCCGCGGATGAAATTTCGCGTGGTGCGCCACGAGGCGCGTCGGCTCGACCGCCGTGTAGAGCTGCGTGGTCGAGATGCTCGCATGGCCGAGCATCTCCTGAATCGCGCGCAGGTCGGCGCCACCGGTGAGGAGGTGCGTGGCGAAGGAATGGCGCAGCGCGTGCGGTTTCACGTTCTTCGTGATGCCGGCGCGCTTCGCGTGACCCTTCACGATCATCCAGAGCGCGACGCGCGAGAGCCCGCGCCCGCGATGATTCAGAAAAAGCTGGCTGCCGGTGTGCGACCGCACGAGCGCCGGCCGGCCGGCCGTCACGTAGGTCACAATGGCCGCGCAGGCCTGGCCGCCGACCGGCACGACGCGCTCCTTCGCCCCCTTGCCAAAGACGCGGATGAATCCCTGCGTGAGATCGATTTGTTGCAGGGCGAGGGCGGCCAACTCCGAGACGCGCAGGCCGCTCGAATAAAAAAGCTCCAGCAGCGCCCGGTCGCGCAGCGCACGCGGCTCACCGCCGGTCGGCGCGGCGACGAGCCGCGCGATCTCCGACTCGCTCAACGTGTGTGGCATCCGGCGGGCGGGCTTGGGATTGCCGAGCAGCGCGGTGAAGTCGTCATCGCGGATATTTTCCCGGACGAGAAACCGCGCGAGCATGCGCAGCGCCGAGAGTTTGCGGGCAAGGCTCGCGACCGCGACCCCCTCCGCCGAGAGCGATTGCACCCAAGCGGCGGCCTGCGCGGCGTCGACTTTTGCCCAACCCGCCGCGCCGCGCCGCGCGAGATCCGTAGCCGCTTGATCCAAGTCGCGCCGATAGGCCGCGATCGTGTTGGCCGAGAGCCCGCGCTCGAGGCTGTTAAACGCCAGAAAAGCCTCGATCTCACCGACGAAAGCCGTGGGCGCCCGGCTGTGATCAACCCGCATGGCAAAAAAAATACGCCGCAACCAGGCGGCGTCGATCTCAATTCACGGCGAAGGAAGCGTTGCGCTCTAAAGGAGGGGCGCTTTTCAAGCGCCCGTTTTTCCCCGCAGCGTGGCGGCGGTTACAAACCGCCGATCCGCAAGGCCAGAATTCCACCGTCAACCCAGAGCGACCTGCGCGCTCAATACTGCCGGCGGCGCGGCGGGGGCACGTAGTTGGAGTTCGTCTCCTTCATGCGGAAAGTGATGCGGGCCTTCTCCAGATCGTAGGGGCTCATCTCCATCTTCACCATGTCGCCTGCGGCGATCTTGATGAAGTTCTTGCGCAGCTTGCCGGAGATGTGCGCGAGCACCACGTGGCCGTTCGAGAGCTGGACCTTGAACATCGTCCCCGGCAGCACGGACACCACCTTGCCCTCGACTTCGATCGCGTTGTTGTCAGCGGACATGGTTAACGCGGTGTTGGATCGCTCGGCGATGGGTCATGGTGTGGTTCGTCAAAAGCACCTTGTAAGGCAGAAATCAGCATCCCTAGTCAAGGTTTCCCTCTGGAGGGCAATGGCTCAGTGTGATCTTTTGTTGTCATGGCGAGGCGCGCAGCGACGAAGCAATCCATCTGAAACTCCAGCTAGGGCGTGTTTTCAAAATGAACTGTCATCGCGAGGTGCGCGAAGCGCGCCGTGGCGATCCAGCTGGATTGCTTCGTCGCCGCGCAGGGCGCGGCTTCTCGCAATGACAGCATTTGAAAACACGCCCTAGACTGCCACGCCCGGCTACGCCGAACGGCCTGCCCTCAAAGCTAGAGCGGCGGCCGACTCGCCGGCCAAAGTCATCCCGCGGTCCCGCGCCGCCAATCCCCTCGACTTTCCAAGCTGCGCCGGCCTTTTGGTGCTTCACCGCAAGCTAGAATCGCGCGCCTGATCCCGGCATGAACGCCCCAATGTTTTCACCCCGCCGAAACGGCAAAACACCGCCCTGCTGGCAACGGAGGGTTTCGTCGGCAAAACACCGTGCCGGCGACTAACACTGTTCGGCAAGAAATGAGCCTTCGCTTTCTCAGATTCCTCGCGGTGCTCGCGTGCCTCACGACGACTCTGTGCGCGTTTGAACCTCGGTCGCTGAAAGATTGCCGACTGGCGTTTCTCCTCGGCATGGCGGACATCATGAAAACCCAGGACGGGTGGGAGGTGTTGCCCGAAGATGGCAGGGCCGAACTCTATCGAGATGTCGCGCGTGCCTACGCCGTGGACCTCGGAGCAGCGCCGGAAGAATTGAAGGATGATCGGTGGCGCGCCAAAGTCCTCAAATCGATCAAGGATAGTCGGGCGCTTTCGAACACCGAAAGTATGGCGACGATTGGCGAGCTATTTGGAGTCGATAGTTTCAAGAACGGGCGCTTGGATTTGCCACTGGCCTATCTCGCAGGCGCGTATGCTAGCCACGGAACGCCATCTGGCTTTCGGATGGTCGATAAGCGTCAAGGTCTGTATGTCGTGCTTTTGATTCACACCGTTTCCCGGCTGCAGATTGAGTCGGTGCATAGGCCGGGCTATCCTGGTAATTTTGTGATCACGCTGTCCGGCGGAGGTAAGGGTGAGTTCGAGGATTTCTTCACCGAGATGAGGAATGTGCGCGAAGGGCTTCTCCTTAAAAAATGAAGGTGCCCATGCAATGTTTGTCGCGGGATTCGCGCTCTTCGGAATAGGTCAGTTCTTGTTGAATGCGCACACTTGGGCGCCATTCGTCACAGACGTTTCGCTCCAACCAGTAGGAATGAGAAATCGAAGAGACGTGAAGCGCGAATGAACGCGCTGCGTGATACTCCGCCTTATGAACCCGACCGATAAAATCACGATTGGATTAGATCGCGGGGAAGCGCCACACGCCGGCTGGAGCGCAAGATACCGCTACGCAAAGCTTGCGCGTGGTCGAAGGCGGCGGTTTCAAATTCACGCCCGCTCGCCGCTTCGCACCATGCCCGAACTTCCCCCGCCACCGCCCGCCTGTCCGTTTGAAAAACGGTTTCCGTCGCAGCTCGTGCGTGACGACGCGTTCTTCATGAGCCTCGCGTTCAACCAGGCCATCGACGCGTGGCGACAGGACGAAGTGCCCATTGGCGCGGTGATTGAAATCGGCGGGGAGATCGTGGCGGCGGCGCACAACACGGTCGAAGGAGCGAAAGATCCAACCGCGCACGCGGAGATGCTCGCCCTCACGCAGGCTGCGGCGGCGCTCGGCGACTGGCGGCTCGAAGGCGCGACCGTCTACGTGACCAAGGAGCCGTGCCCGATGTGTTCGGGCGCGATGCTGATGTCGCGCGTGAAGCGCGTCTGCTACGCCGTGCCCGATCCCAAGATGGGCTGCCTCGGCGGCGCGACCAACCTCAACGATCTCCCGCGCGTGAACCACCACGTCGAACTGACCGCGGGCGGCGTGCTGGAGGACGAGTGCCGCGCGCTGCTCCAGGTCTTTTTCAAAATGAAGCGCGCCGACGCGGAATAGACTCCCTGCGCGCGCGCTCCCGGTCACGCCGCATCGTCGATCCGCTTGTTAGCCGTTCCCCGCTCCGATGAAATTCTGCCTCCCCCTCTTCAGCTTCGTCGTCCTCGCCCCGGTGTTCGCCGCGCTGCCGCTCGACCAGCGCCCCGCCCGGCCCGACGAGTGGGGCTACCGCCCCGCCGATGGCGCGACCGCGCCGCTCAACCCGCCCACCTTCACGTGGATCGCGCCCGCCGACGCCGTCACGTATGCCGTGCAGTTCTCGACCGACCGCGCGTTTCCCGCCCGCAGCACGACGACCGTCGAGGGCATCGCGTGGCCCACCTACACGCATGATCGCGCGCTCGCGCCCGGCACGTATTTCTGGCGCTACCGCATGGCCGAAAAAACCGGCGCCACCTCCGAGTGGAGCATCGCGCGCCGCGTCGTGGTGACCGTCGACGCCGCCGTGTTGCCGATGCCCACCGTCGCGCAACAACGCGCCAAGGTGCCGCAGCAGCACCCGCGGCTGTTCCTGCGCCCCGAGGATCTGCCGCGCCTGCGCAACCTCGCCCGCGACCGCGAGGCCGGGGCGTTTGCCGCGCTGAAAAAAGCTGCCGACGCTTTCATCAAGGCCGGCCCCACGCCCGAGCCTGCGCACAGAGGCTCCGCGCGCGACAAGGACAACGCCGAGCTCATCCGCTACTGGTGGCCCAACCGCGAGCAGACCGAACGCGCCTGCACCGAGGCCGAGACGATCGCATTTGTGTATTTGATCACCGGCGACCGCACCTACGGCGAGGCCGCGCGCCGCTGGGTGCTCCACCTCGCCGGCTGGGATCCCAAAGGGAACACGAACTTCACGCTGAACTGCGAGGCCGCCAAGCCCCTGCTCTACCGCCCCGCGCGCGCCTACGACTGGGCGTGGGACATGTTCACGGCCGAGGAGCGCGTGAAGGTCGCCGCGGTGTTTCGCGAACGCGTCGTCGAGGCTTGGAACAGCAACGAGGTCGGCCGCGGCGTCGGCCATTTGCAGCGCCCGTTTGGCAGCCACGCCAACCGCGTCTGGCACAAGATCGCCGAGGCCGGCATCGCGTGGCTCGACGAGATTCCCGAGGCGCCGCAGTGGCTCGACTACGCCGTGAACAAATTCTTCGCCTGCTATCCCGTCTGGTCCGACGACGACGGCGGCTGGCACGAGGGGGTGAGCTACTGGAACGGCTACCAGAGCAAGGCCGTGTGGTGGCTGCAGGTCGCGCAATCCGCGCTCGGCATCGACGGGCTGAAGAAACCGTTCTTCGCGCAGGTGGGCGACTACCCGCTTTATCTCGCGCCGCCGCACTCGCCCAACGCCGGCTTCGGCGACCTCTCCTTCCGCCCGATCACGCCGCCGAGTTTCCTCGAGTATCACCTGCGGGCGCACAGCGCGAGTGGCGACGGCGGCCGTGCCGCCGTCTGGCATTGGTGGGCGCAGACCGGCGGAATGAAGCCCAACACCGGCGTGCTCGGCTTCCTCTACCGCGCCAACCTCCCTCCACTTCCCGCCGTGCGGCCGCCCACCGCAATCCCGCCGTCGAAGATTTTCCACGGCATCGGCGTCGCGAGCCTGCACACCACGCTGCTCGACAGCCGCGACGACGTGCACTTCGCGCTCAAGGCGAGCCCGTTCGGCACGCAGAGCCACGGGCACAACGCGCAAAACGGATTTTTCCTCAACGCCTACGGCGAGGCCCTCCTCGTCGCCAACACCTACCGCGATCTCCACGGCAGCAAGTTCCACCTCCAGTGGGTCCACACCACGCGCGCGCAAAACGCCGTGCTCGTGAACGGCGAGGGCCAGATCCCGCACTCCGTCGGCTCGATCGCGCAGATCATCCGCGAGGAATTGAAATCCACCCACGACTACGTGGCTGGCGACGCCACGACGGCCTACGGCGGCAAGCTCGATCGCGCCGTGCGGCATGCGGTGTTCGTCAAGGGCCCGCAGCCCTTCATCGTGCTCTACGACGAGCTGATCGCGCCGCAGCCAGCGAAGTTCCAGTTCATGCTCCATGCGTTGAGCGCCTTCGCGATCGACCACGATGCCGCGCGCCTGCGCGTCTCGCAGCCCAAGGCGGGCCTCGAGGTCGCGTATCTCTCACCGGTGCCGCTGGCCTTTGCGCAGACCGACGGCTTCAAGCCCGCGCCCACGCGCGAGTTTCCCAACCACTGGCACGCCGAAGCCGCCACGACCGAGCCGCGTCGCGAACTCGGCATGATCACCGTGCTCGTCCCGCACCGCTCCGGCCAAGCCAGCGCGTGGCAGGCCACCCGCACCAACGACGCCCGCGGCGCCACTGTCGACGTAACGCTCGGCGGCACGCGCCACACCATCCGTTTCCCTGCGCCCGGCGGCACTGAGCCCGTCACTGTCGTGACGCATTGATTCCCGGCAAGGCCTGCTTGCAGGCGTTCCTTTTGCGGCGGCGGCAGACGTCCCGCCTAACGGGGTTTGATGAACAGCCAAAATCGACGGCAGCGACCGCTGCTGCTTCAGCTGACTTCTTCAAACGTCCCCTATCGCTGGAGCTCCGCCAAGGCCCGGCGCGCCTCGCGGAAAAAATGTTCATCGTCCGACAGCACGAGCGGCGGCAGTGACGACGGGCTTTTGCCCACGGCGACGAGGTAGGCCAACTCGGGACGTCCCAGGCCATAGGAAGCCTGCGCAAAAGCGTCGGCGGCGTTGAGGCCTTTCATCAAGGCTCGCTCCCACTTGATCCGGGCCTCGATGCAATCCGGATTGGGACGACCGGGGCCTTCGAGGAGCACGCCAAACAACAACTTGAGCACCTCTTCCTGCGCCGGTTCGCGCGCGGAGCTCCAGCGCGAGGCGAGGCGGCCGAGCGCGCGTTGGGCCGCCACGCCCGCCTGAATAGAAAATGTCGAGTCGAGCGCCTTGTTGCCCTCGAATTTCTCCGTCCATGCGCGGTTCACGGCCGCTGCGATCTGCGCCGCGAGTTCCTCCGCGCTCACCGTCGCGGGCAATTTCGCCATGGCGGCGAGCCACGGCTCGGGATCGTAGCGGCCGCCGTTTTTCACCGGCAGGCGTGGATCGAATTTCGGCGCCACGAGGAGAAACATCGCGCGCGACGCGAAGCCACCCCGCTCGACATCGTAGCCCAGGATCCGCAGGTCGGGCTTGACCAGCAAGTCGCTGGGGCACTCGGCGAGGAGTGCGGCGCGCACCGCGCCTTTCGCGGCCAACACGTCTTTCAGCCACGTTTCGATCCGTCCGCAGAGGCCGACGTCTGCATCGGGACCGAGTTTGAAATCCTCGAATTTGCCGGCGACTTGATCGCGTTCGCGGTTGGCTCGCTCGTAGAGATCATACCACGGATCGCTTTCCTTCGGCCGGCGCCGCGGATCGGCGAGCCACGCGCTCAATCCCACCCAGTCACCTTCACACTGCCCGCGAAGCACGGCGATCGTGTTGATCGCGAGCGGATCGGTGTGAGCGTCCGCGTGGCCCAGCAGGGCGGACGCGAGAATTCGGCTCGCAGGGCTCAGTTCGCCATCCGGGGTCAGCCGCAATGCATCGCTCGCCCGGCGAAAAAGCGCGGCGTCCCGCAGGTGCTCCGGGCTCCGCTCGGCCACCGCTAAAATGCCGGCAGGGCCGGCGAGTTCGAGCCACGTGCGCCAAGTGGTGAGATTGGCTTTCAGACCGGGCTGCCAGCGGGGATCGACCAGCCACCGCTGCACGCCAAACTCGTCGAAGCGCGCAGTGCGTTGCGCTTCCTTAAGCAACGGGCTCGCAAGCAGAATCTCCATCCGGCCATCAACGACGAGTTCGAACGAGTTGCTCGCGTCGGCCGACAAAAGAAAATTGTCCCAAGCCTGCGCGTTGCCGAGACGGCCCCAACTCGCCTCGCACGTCAGCGCGGCATCCGCCTGGAGGACCCGGCGCGCATCTGGCAGCGCGCCGTTACGCACGAGCCAGTCGTCGAGGGCCCGCTGCACCACCGCAGCAACCTCGGGTGAGGCGGGCGGCTGTTGCTTGGCCCGACGCTCGGCGCGGATTGCGGCGAACCACGCGCTCGGGTAGCGCGTCTTTTCCGCGAGCACGATCATGCTGGCGAGATTCCACCAATCGCCCCGCGCGGGCGATACCGCGGACTCGCCGTCGGACGAAGGAGGCGATTCGACGCGGCTTCGCCAGAATCCCTCCGGCCTCGCGAAAAAATACGGCGCCATCGACGGCGCCCGGGCCAGTTCGCGCGATTGTTCCGCCGCGGCCAGGAACATCCACCTCAGCGCGTGGCGATCGTCGAGGCTCACCACCTGCTGGGCATCAGGCGGATTCTCCCGCAGGCGCGCCGCCAGCAACTCCGCCGCCAACGTCCGCTGCGTCGCACTCAAATCGCCCTTGGGCATCGCGAGCGCGCTGGCGAGGCCAAGCGTGATTTGCATTTTCACGCGGTCATCGGCGCCGGCGATGGCGCGAAGGGAGCGCGCCTGCCGCACCACGACATCGCCATGACCGCCTTTCAGCAACATCGCGGGCGTGAGGAGGTCCTGCGGGACCACCGGGTGGACGTTGGGATGATCCGGGTTGAAGGCGCCGTGTTCCCGCCCAGAGACGCCGCCCGCGAGGGCGTAGAGTTTCTGCGCGAGCTTGATGGACTCGTCCCCGCTCGAACCAAGTTGCAGACCAAGCTCGATGAACCGGCGGCCATGAAATTCTTTCCCAAACAGAAGTGTCTCGGCCAAAGCCCCGGCCTCCTCGGCGTCCGAGCCGGAGAACCGGTGCGCGTCGCCGGCTTTTGATTTTTCGATGATTTTCAGCGCGGAGTGGCGAATATTCTCGGTGTGCTGCTGGAATCGCGCCGCCGTCTGCAGGAGACTCTCCCCACCACCTGAACTATTCTCCCATCGCTTCCGCATCGCCGCGGCCGCGGCCTGTTGATCGGCCCAGGCCTGTGCCCGCCCCGCCGGGGAGTTTTCAAAATCGATCCGGCGCTGGTTCTCCTTCCGCCATTCTTCCTGCTTCTTGAAGTAGTCGAGGTCGCTCTTGGTCGTGAACGCCGCGTTGATGTCCGACTGCGTGACCTTGGAGATGGCGTCGACCTGGCTGTCGAAACGCCCGGACGGGTTCGCCTTCTGCGCGCGCTCACGCGCCGCGGCTGCTTCGGCCGCGTTGATGCGATCCTTTTCCGCCTGCGTCTGACCCGCCAGCCGGGGCGCGACGAACCCAACGACGATCACAACAGCGACGAAAAATCCCGCGAAGCAGGTCCCTTTGATCATCCACGGACTGTCCCCGCCGAAAGGGGAATGGAAAGGCAAAACACGCCCGCCGCCACGCCGCAGGCAGCCTCACGCCACCGCAACCGGCTCACCAACCACACGTCCGTCAAACATGTGCACCGTGCGCTGCGCGTGCCGCGCAAAACGCGGATCATGCGTCACCAGGATGATCGTCGCGCCGCCGCGGCGCATTCAGGCCGACTTTGCCGGGCGCCTCGACGACGTTCCGTTTCCGCTCGCCCGCGATCCTACCGCGGCAGGTGAGCGGCACCTCGACGATTTCATCGACCGAGACATCCGGCGCGGGCGTTTTCCCGGTGCAGCGCAACCGGGCGTGGGATTATTCGACATGGCGGGGATGGCAGCC
>JANNEY010000311.1:0-45894 GCA_031379235.1 Opitutaceae bacterium
CTTGTTCTTCGCCGGCTGGTGGCAGCCCTGGCAACTCGCCTGAAAAACCGGTCGAATCTGCTTCCAGTAACTAATCGGGGTATTCGGATCGACGATCTCCTGCTTCGGCGGCGCGGCGGCAAACAGCGCCAGCGGGAAAAGCGCTGCAGCGAGTGCGCGCAACGCGAATTTAGGGGCAAGAAGGGGCGGGCTCACCGAGGAAAAGGGTAAATTGCGAAGGAGGACCGTCAACGGGATTCTCCCCCGGACAGACCGCGGGCACTACCGTTCGCCGTCGCGGCTGCCCACCAGCACCCGCGGCAAAAACGGAATCGCCAGCAGCACCAAGGCCGAGGTGCTGGAGTTCAGCAAAATCATCGTGCCAAAGCTCTGGCCCGTTTGCTGGTAAATCCATGAGCCGAGCACATCGGAGCCCGACACCGACAGGCTGCCGAAGCTGAAGATGAGCGCATAGCCGAGGGCCGCGAATTTCCGCGGCGTGGCGCGCGCGAGCAGGTCAAAGATCGGCATGAAAGCGAGGGCGTTGCAGAGGCCATACAACGCCTCGATCGCCAATGCGGAACCCATCGACCGGTAGGCGAAGTAGGCCAGCGACGAAGCGGCGTGCAGGCCCACCCCGAGCCACAGCAGCCGCACAAGCGCGACCCGCCGGCAAATTTTCATGTAGAACACGCTGCCCAGCAGGCCCGATCCCGCCGCGACAAACCCGAGATAGCCGATTTGCTGCGGGCTCAGCTTGAGCGTCTCATTTTGAAAATAGAACAACGGCGTCCCGAAACCCGGCGAAAATTTGATGAGCACCCAGAAACCGGCGGCCGCCCAAAGCGTGCGGTAGCGGAACAGCTCCTGAAAATGCCCCCAGGTCCACGCCGACTTTGCCGGTGCAGCCGCCGCGGGGACCACGGAAGTATTTTCCCGGATCGTCCTCACGAACAGCACGGCCAGAAGGATCATAAGCGTCGCATTAATCAGGAAGCCGTAGTGCAGCAGTTGGACCGCGATCCATCCGCCGACCAGCCCGGAAAGCAGCATCCCCAGGTTTTCCGTGCCGCTGCGCACGGCGCTGATGCGGCCGGTGGCGCCCAGCGCCTGACCCGCCTCCACCAGCATGCCACCGAGCGTCGTGTGAACGATCATCAGCGCAAAATTGATCGCGAGGACCAGCCACAGCATCGACCCATAGGTGCCGTGGGCAAAGGTAAGCGCGCACCAGAGCCCACCCGCGACGGAGGAAAACAGGACCAAGTAACCCTTCCGGCGCGTGCCGAACAGCGGCACATTGTCGGCGAGGAGGCCGGCGAGCGGTTTGCAATACCAAGCGAGCTTGGTGATGAAGAAGAACCCGGCCAACTGAGTCGCGGTCAGGTGCAGGTGATCCTTGAGCAAGAACCTCAACGCGAGATTGGCGATGCCCTCGCGGTAATCGCAGAGCGTCAAAAACAGGTAGCCCGTTCCAACGAGCAGCATGGCTGAACGCAGCCGGTTCTTTTCGGACTGGTCGTCGCGTCCGAATGAAATGCCACTCGCGCGTTCCGGGTTGCCTTGCGGCGTGGTCATTTTTCCGCGGCGGGTTCGATCACGACGCCGGCGGCCACCAGTCGCGCGTAGGCGGCATCATCAACGCCGAGTTCGGCCAAGACGGCGCGGTTGTGTTCACCCAAAAGCGGCGCGGGCGTGCGAATCGAGCCGGGCGTGCCGGCGAGGCGCGGGACGATGGCATGCATCGGGAGCGCACCGCCAAGCTCGGCGTCGGGATAGTCAGCGAGGACCTCGCGCTCGATGACGTGCGGATCGGCGAGAATCTGAGAAATGTCGAAGATCGGGCCGACGGTGACAGCGGCATTCTCGAAAAAGGAAACGTTCTCCGTCTGCGTGCGCGTGGCGATGAAGGCCGCGATGATCGCGTCGAGCGCCTCAACGTTTTTCAGGCGGTCGGTGTTGGTGCGGAAACGCGGATCGGTCGCGAGTTCCGGGCGCCCGATGGCGGCGAAGAGGCGCTCGGTCATCTTCTGCGTGGAGCCGGAGAGCGCGACATGGCGGCCGTCAGAACAGAGGTAGGTGTTGCGCGGCGCGGAGTTCGTCGAGCGGCTGCCGGTGCGCGGTTTTGTTTTTCCGCTGAGCCGGTAGTTCGCGGCCTGCGGGCTCAGGATCGCGAAGAGCGGATCGAGCAGGGGCAGATCGATCACCTGGCCGCGACCGCCGTCACGCTCGGCCTCGCGCAACGCGATCATCACGGCAGAAGCGCCGTAGAGGCCGGCCACACCGTCGGCGAGATACATGGGCGGCAGCACGGGCTCGCGGTCGGCGAAGCCGTTGAACGACGCGAAACCCGACATCCCTTCGATGATCGTGCCGAAGCCGGGCCGCTGCGCATACGGGCCGTCCTGCCCGAAACCCGAGATGCGCACGATCACGAGCTTGGGGTTGAGCGCGAGGAGCGCTTCAGGCGCGAGCCCCATCTCCTCGAGCACACCGGGCCGGAAGCTCTCGATGAAAATCGCGGTGCTCGGCACGAGGCGGCGCAGCAGATCAATCGCGGCGGGTTTGCGCAGATCGAGCGCGAGGCTCTTCTTGTTGCGGGAATAAATTTTCCAATGCGTCGAGACGCCGGCGGTTTTCCAGTCGCGCAACGTGTCGCCGGTCGGCGGCTCGACCTTGATCACCTCCGCGCCGTAGTCGCCCAGGATCTGGGTGAGGACGTTGCCCGCGAAGAGCCGCGAGAGATCGAGCACGCGCACGCCGTCGAGCGGGCCGCGCGCGGCGGGCGTGTAGTCGCGTTTCTTCAGATTGGGCATCGGACGAAAAAATTCAGGCGAGCGCCACAAGCGCCTCCGCGCGGCGCAGGAACGGCGCGTCGATCATGAGGCCATCGACGAGGAAGGCCCCGAGGCCCTTGGCCTTCGCATCGCGCGCGGCTTCGACAACACGGCGCGCCTGCGCGATCGCATCGTCACTCGGGCGGAAGACTTCGTTGGCGATGGCGATCTGGCTCGGGTGCAAGCAGGTCTTGCCGAGGAAGCCGAGCCGGCGCGCGGCGGTCGCCTCGCGGCGATAGCCTTCGGTGTCCTTGATCACGCCGTAGCCGGTGTCGAGCACCCAAAGGCCGGCCTCACCGGCGGCGAGCCGCAGGGCGAGTTGCACGTGATGCACCGCCGCCGCATCGGTGCGGTCGATCCCGAGCGGCTCGAAAAGATCTCCTAAGCCAAGCTGGAGGCCGGCGACGCGCGCATCGGCCCCCGCGATCTCCGCGGCGTGCCGGAGGCCGCGGGGCGACTCGATATTCGCGAGCAGCCGCACCGGCGCGGCGAGGCCGCGCGCTTCCTCGAGTGGCGCAAGCGCCGCCGCAATTGCACGGATGTCGTCGGGCGATTCGATTTTGGGCACGTTGAGGAAATCAAGCCGCGGGGTGACGACGGCCGCGAGGTCCGACGCGAAGTGCGGCGAGCGAAGGGCGTTGACGCGCACGATCACGACTTTCCGCGTGCCGGCGAACTCCGCCGATGTGAGCGCGCGGCCCACGAGGTCGCGCGCCTCGCTCTTGCGCTCCTCCGCCACCGCATCTTCGAGATCGAAAGAGATGGCGTCGGCCGCGCTCGCGATGGCCTTCGGAAAAAATTCCGGCCGCGTGCCCGGCACGAAGAGTTTGCTGCGGATGAGCGGAATCATTGGGTCAGGTGGCGTCGGCCGCGCAGCGAAAGCCCACCATGCCGCTGCGGTCCTTGCCCGGCGCCATGAGGAGATATTTCCCATGTTGATCGAGCTGCCACGCCTGCGGGAAATACCAGTGCGACGTCTGCGGGCAGTAGCTGCTGCCACCGCGCAGGATCGCAGTGCGCGTATGCGCATCGGAAAACTCGTCGGTCCATTGCCACACGTTGCCGACGAGATCCATCACGCCAAACGGGCTCGCGCCGGACGGATGCGCGTCCACATCGGTGGGCGGGACCAGCGTGCGACCAGTGTTACGTGGCGGCACGGCTTCGGCGCGCCAGTCGTTGCCCCAAGGGAAGAGCCGGCCGTCGGTGCCCTGCGCGGCGTATTGCCACTCCCACGAGTGCGGCAGGCGCTTGCCGGCCCACGCGGCGTAGGCGCGCGCGTCCTCGAGCGAGATCCACGTGACCGGTTTCTTTTCCCAGCCACGGGGAGGCGCGCCACGTTTCCAGTCGCGGAGAAAATTATGATCGTCCGCCGGGCGATAGCGGGTGGCGGCGAGGAACTTCTTGAAATCGGCGTTCGTGACGGGAAAGCGGTCGAGGTGAAACGAGCGCAGTTTCATCCGGTGCAGATGAGAACGCCGCGCGGACGGCTCCCACGGGAATTGCACGTCGTGGCCCTCCCACGTGAAACCCTCGATCTCGACGCCGGTGACGCGGAAGTCGAATTCGCCGGCGGGAATAGTGACCATGCCGGCGGGCGCGGCGGCGACGGGCTTCGTCGGCGCGATGGGCGTCATCGTTTGCGGGAGCGCGCGCCACTCGGCGGAGAGCCGGCGCAGGGGCGTGCGCGTGAGTTCGCGGCGCGCTTTCAGGAAGGCGGCGAGTCCGGCGATTTTCGCGCCGCGCTCGACGGCGAGCACCGCGCCGAAGCCGCGCGCCTCGAGCGGAAACGCGAGCGTCGCGTGGCCGGCGCGGATGCGCGGGGTGAGCGGCGCGCCGGTCCAAGCATCGTAGTAGGCGCGACCGTCACGATGCGCCACGCGAAGCTGGTCGCCCGAGAGCGCGTAGTCGTTGCGATTCACGATGGTCCAGAGCGTAGACGCCGCCTGAGGGAACATCGACGCGAAGACGTTGTGCTGCTCGGTGTGTGCGTAGGGTTCCCAGTCGGCGCTGACGAGGTGCGCGGGAAATTTGCGATAGAGATGTGCGATGCGGCGGAGCGCGGCCGCGTCACGCGGCGTGAACTGGTTGAAGAGGCCCCAGATGTTTTCCCAGGAGTTGTAGCCGGTGCCGTTGAAGAAAATGTAGTGGAAGTCGTTCGTGCGATCGCGGCCCCAGCGATTCTCCGTGTTGGTCATGTGGCGCGGCTCGAGCCACTTCAATTTGGCGACGGGCAACGCGACTTGGTCGGGGAGCAGTTTACCCCAGCTCTGGAGGTTCCACGCGAGCGCCTCGTCGGAGAGCGGCACTCCCTCGGGCTCGAGCACGAGCGGACGGCCGATCGCGTCGGCTGCGTCGTGAAACGCGCGCGGCACGCCGCTGTAGGTGTCGCCGTTCACGCCGTCGGCGCCAATGGCCTTCGCGAGGCGCGCGATGCACTCCCAATCGGGCGCGCCGGCGGGACGCGTGCCGTTGTCCCAAGGCTTGGTCGGAATGAAAACCTTCACGCCGCGCCGGTGAAAATCATCGACCGCGCGCTTCAGGCCCGCGAGCCCGCCCGGCAAATCGGCGGCAAGGTCGAACTGGTTGCGGTCGTCGATTCCGATGTTGGGGTAGACATACCAGATGAGCACGCTGTCGATGCCGCCGTAGCGGGCCTCAAGATCGTCGAGGTAGCGATCGACGGTGTAGCGGCGCTTCACCGGGTCGTAGAAAAACCGGTCCTCGACCATCATCTGCGCGTGGACGAAGTTGCGCTGCGACCACGTGAGCTCGGGCCGCTCGTAGTTCGCCCCGCTGTAGCCCATGCGCGTGAGGTGCTCGACGCGCCACTCGCGGAAATCACGCACCCATGCAGAGGCCGCGGCGTTCACGTCCTGTTTCCACTGGCCGATGGTCTGCATCGGCCAGCCCGGCATCGAGACCGGCAGCGGCAGGTGCGGGCCGTTGCGTGCGTGCGAAAGCTGAAACTCGACGATGCGTGGAGAAGGGGCGCGGGGCGTTTTGCTCATCGGGGGAAAGGCGGGATTGGCAAAGCAAACGTTTGCGTCCCTATTTTTCCCTGTCTATGCAAATCGCACCGTGCGACGGTGCCTTGTCTCATCGCGCTCAAAAAATGCCCTCTCCTTTTGCTCCCGCTGGCGCCATCGTCCCATGAAGAAAACATCCAGCTTGGTGGACGTCGCACGTCGCGCGGGGGTGAACATTTCCACCGTCTCCCGCACGATCAATCAGACTGGCAAGATTGGCGCGGAAACCCAGGCGCGGGTGCAGAAGGCGATGCGGGAGCTGGGTTACAAGCCCAACCGTGTCGCCCGCCGCCTGCGCGCCAGCCAGTCCTCCACCCACCTGCTCGGCCTCATCATCCCCAACATCCAAAATATTTTTTTCGCCGATCTGGCGCGTGGCGTCGAGGACGTCGCCTACCGGCACAACTTCGCGGTGCTCCTCTGCAACTACGACGAGGACGAGGCGAAGGAACGTTTCTACCTCGATGTGATGCAGGCCGAATCCGTCGACGGCATTATCCTGCCGCCCATCCACGAAAACGATCCCGCGGTGCTGAACGTCGTCCGCAGCGGCACGCCGGTCGTGTGCGTCGATCGCAGTCTCTCAAGCGGCAACCTCGACAAGGTGGAAGTCGACAACCACATGGGCGCGCTGAAAGCGGTCGAGCACATCATTGCGCAGGGCCACAAACGCATCGGCCTCATCGGCGGACCGGCCGACTCCTCGACCGGCCGCGAGCGCTTGCGCGGCTACAAAGAGGCGCACGTCCAAGCCGGACTCGCGGTGAAGCCGGAGCTCGTGCGCTTCGGCGATTTCAAGCAGCCGAGCGGACGCACCATTGCGCACGACTTGCTGGGGTTGGCGAAACCGCCCACGGCGCTCTTCGCGTGCAATGGGCTGATGATGGCCGGCGCGCTGGAAGCCATCGCCGAGCGGGGCCTGAAAATCCCGAAGCAAATCGGCATCGTCGGCTTCGACGATCTGCCGCTGGCCGACGTGTTCAACCCTCCCCTCACCATCGTGCGCCAGCCCGCCTATGAAGTGGGCCGCAGCGCGGCGGAGTTGCTGCTCAAGCGCATTGAAGATAGCACGCGGCCGGCGACGAGCTTGCGGCTGCTGCCGGAACTCATCGTGCGGAAGTCGTGCTGAGGCGGCACCGTCGCTTGTCGAGGATTCGCTTGACGCCCGATGGGGGCAAACGTTTGCCTGCGCATGGTCCGTTGCGGCCCAGGCACCGAGCAGAACTCAACTTGTTTCATGGCATCTTCCCCCGAGGTCGTCGTCGTCGGCAGCATCATGCAGGATCTGACGCTGGTTTGCGCGGAGTTCCCCCGCAGCGGAGAGACTGTGGTCGGACGTATGCGGAGCGGCCAAGGTGGCAAAGGTTCCAATCAAGCCATCGCGGCCGGCCGGGCCGGGGCGCGGACGCTCTTCATCGGCGCGATGGGCCGCGACGGATATGCCGACCAAGCCGAAAAATTCTATCGCGCCGAAAAGATCGGCTGCCGGATTGCGCGCAAAGGCAGGCAACCGACCGGCACAGCTGTCATTCTGCTGAACCGTTCCGGTGAAAATCAGATCGTCATCGATCCCGGCGCGAACGCGCGGCTCGCAGCGGCCGACGTGCCGTTGGCCGCGTTGCGCGGCGCCCAGGTGGTGCTGACGCAGCTGGAATCCAACCTCGCCACCACCGCGCACGCGCTCCGGGCCGCTCGCCGTGCAAGGGTCACGACCATCCTCAACCCGGCGCCGATGCGGCCCGACTTCGCGGCGGCGCTGCTGAAGCACGTCGATATTCTGATCCCTAACGAGAGCGAATTTGTCGCGCTCGTCCGCCAGTTGCCGCAGTTGCGGCGGAGCTCATTCAGTGAGGCCGAGCTTCACGCGTTGCGCGGCGAAGCGTTGCACGCGCTCTGCCGCGAGTTTGGCGTGCCCACGCTCATCGTTACGCTCGGGAGCAAGGGCTGCTTTGTGTCCGAACCGCATGGCCACTTCGCCATTCCGGCGCATCGCGGCATCAAGGTAGTGGACACGACGGGCGCAGGCGATGCGTTCTGCGGCGGCTTTGCCGCCGGGTTCGTCCGCACGGGCGGCGACATTATTGCGGCGGCGCATTTTGGCACCACCGTCGCCGCGCTTTCGATCACCAAGCCCGGCGCGGCGCCGGCGATGCCGACACTGCGCGAGATCCGACGGTTCCTCAGGGAACACGCCGTCACGCCGGAGTTGGCGCAAGCTGCAGCCAGGTGAGCCGCCACGCGCCGTCGACGCGGCCGCCGGCCTCGTAGTAGGGCAGAAACTCGAGCGGCGGGCGGTAGCCGAGATTCATCCGAATGACCGGCCCGTCGTGGCCGGCGGGAATTTCGCCGAAGGAGAACAGCGGTTCGGAATCCGCGCCCGTCGGCATGCGAATCGTTTCCTCGGCCTTGAAGCCATCAATAAGTCCCGTCGCATAGACGAGCGGGCCGCGCGTGATCGCCGCGTAGTCGAAGCGCAGCACTTCCTGCGCGACAGGCGCACCGTCGGGCGCGCGCGACTCCTGCACGTTGCGGTTCGTGCGCCGATGCTGCTGCGGCGCCATTTGCAGCGAGAGCGTGACGACGTCGCCAGGCTGCCACTCGCGTTCAAGCACTTGATAGCAGCTTGTGGTCGCGACGCTCGGCAATTCGGCGCCGTTGATCGCAATCGTCGCACCGGACGTCCAACTCGGAATCCGAACGTGAAACGGAAAACGCACCGCGCGCTCTAGCTGGAGCGCGAGTTCGATTTTTCCGTCGAACGGATAGCGCGTGCGTTGCGCGATGCGCACGAGGCCGGCGAACGGCGTGGGGATTTCAAATTGGCCCGGCCCGTAGAGATTGATCGCGATGCCGCCGTCGGCGGTGAGGCCGCAGGCGATGCCGGGTAGTTCCTCGAGCGCGAGCGGGCCGCTCGATTTGCAGCAACGCCAGTAGGTCGTGAAGACGCGGCGGCCGTTGGGAAACGAATAGTAGCACCAGTTGTCACCGCCGGGCGCTTGCGCGCCGAGCAGATCGTTGTAGGCGGATTGTTCGATTTCCTCGGCGAACTTCGCCTCACCGGTGATCGCGAGCAGTTCTCGGTTCAGCTGGATCCACGCGAGGGTCGAGCAGGTCTCGACGTAGCCGTAGGGACTGAAAAAACCGGGAGCGTTGAACACCTCGCGCGAGCGGTGCCCCACACCACCCCATGGGCCGCCGCCGAGCGTGAGGTGGTGCGCGCGGATGCTCTCCCACACCTGCCGCACGGCGCCCAGGTAGTCGGGGTTGCCGGTGGCGTGATGGAGCTTGGCAAGGCCGACAAGATTCCAGCAAAGCTGGTAGGCTTTACCAGTCGCGATGAACGCCGCATCGGTGCCCGCGAGCGCCTGTGGCAACAACGCCAACGCGGGCGCGTCGCCCGCCTGCCGCAAGATCAGCTCGGCGAGCTCGAGGTATTTGTTTTCGCCGGTCGCAAAAAACAACTCCACCGCCGGATCGAGCAGCACGGTGGCGGAGAGGCCATGGTGATTGCCGAGCGTCACGACGGAGATTCCGCCCTCTGAAAAGGTGCGCCAGCACAGATCGCCGATGCGGCGCGCGGCAGCGAGGTAGCGCGGTTCCGCCAGCGCTTTCGCCGCCTCCAACAATCCGAGGATCAGATAGGCGTGGGTCCAGATGTCCCACGTGCGCACTGTCGGCGCGCCGTCCCAGGTGGGCGTCGCGGGGCCGCGGCGGCACATGAAGCGCCGCTCCGGCGCGTAGGTGCCGAGGTAGCCGTCGGTCGCCTGCACCCCAACCAGAAAATCGGCGACGCGCCGGACACTGGCCGCGAGTTCAGCTCCGCCGTCGGTCGCTCCGCCCGTGCGGACTGCGCGGGCCGCGGCGCTCAGCCACTTGCCCGCGTGCTCACCATACCAGTCGCCCTCGTGATTGTGGGCGGTGCAGCCCGGATGAAACAGCGCGATGGCCGGGCTCGCCTCTCCGGTGATGAACTTTCCCAGATGCGCCGTGCGACTGGCCTCGATCGCCCGTCCGAGCACACCGCCAAGCCGACTACGAGCCGTCTCGGGGAAAATCATCGCGCGCGGCATAGGGAGAGGTGACGGAGCGTGGGAGACAAAAGCATTGACACAATCGACAAAAGAAAAAGGTTCGCCAATGCAAACGTTTGCTCAAACTTTCCGGCCTACCCCGTCAACGTCTACCCTTCCCGCGGCCTTTCGTGCGGCCATCCGCGCCAGACCACAGCCCATGCGGCTCACTGTAGCCTTTCCCTAATCCATGAAAACCCCCCACCACCGCCTCGCCTATGTCGCCGCGCTCCCCATCGCGCTGCTTCTGTTCGCCAGCCCGTCGCACGCCCAGCAGGTCTCAACCGCCAAGAACAAGGATGAAGTCGTGCAGCTCGAGAAATTCACCGTCACGACCGGCTACCGGTCGCCCAAGGCGATCGACCAGATTCCCGGCGCGATCACGTTGATCACGTCGGCGGACGTCGAGCACACCCAGATGCTCACGGATGATGCGACCGCGGTGCTGGCGCGCACGGTTCCGGGTTATGCCCCGACCACGCAGCAGATGCAGAACACCGGTGAGACGCTGCGCGGCCGCGTGGCGCTGCGGTTGTTCGACGGCATTTCGCAGACGACGCCGCTGCGCGAAGGCAGCCGCAACGGGACGTTCACCGACATGGACATCGTTTCTCAGATCGAGGTCATCAACGGTCCCTCGGCCTCGGAGGGCATCGGAGCCGCCGGCGGCATTATCAACTACATCTCGAAGAGCCCGACCAAGGAAGGCACCGAAGCGACGCTGCGAACCAAGTTCTCGACCGAGGGCGGGAAGACCGAAAGCAACAGCTGGCGCGTCGGTCTGAACTACACCATGAAGGAGGGGAACAAGGACCTGATTTTCGGCAGTTCCTTCAACAAGCGCGGCATGTCCTTCGATGCGAATGGGCGTCGTGTGGGCATGGGCGCCAGCGGCGCGACCGTCGACTCGGAATCGAGAAACCTGTTTCTCAAGGGCGGATACAATTTCGGGCCTAACAACGCGCAGCGAGTCTCCCTCACGATCAGCCGATTCCACCTCGAGGGTGGAGCCCACTATGTGCAGGATCTCGGAGACCGAGCAAAGGGGATCACCGACTCCGCCAAGAAGGGCGCCCCTCCCGCGGGGAAAACGGCGTTCAACGATTTCAATCAATATGCCGTCGCCTACAAAAACAACGACGTCCTCGGCGGCACGCTAAACCTGCAAGCTTACAAGGCCAGCCAAGCCATGCGGTTTAACCCGGAGCTCGGCGGCGCCGACAAACAGGATCCCCTCTTCGCTCCCCTCGGCACGCTCGTCGAACAATCAGAAATCAATTCCCAGAAGAAGGGCCTGCGGAGTTCCTGGTCCCGCGCGGATATCTTCGACGTCAAGGGGCTCGAATTGAATGCGGGCTTCGATTATCTGGAGGAGACCGCGCAGCAGCGACTCGCGCTGACCGACCGGCTGTGGGTGCCCCCGATGCTCTACACGAGCAAGGCGCCATTCGTGCAAGCCTCCTACACGCAGGGACCGGTGACCGTCACCGCAGGCGTGCGTCATGAGGACGGCAACCTGAAAGTCGACGACTACACGACGGTTTATTTCGCCAACCGGTCGTTCGTCAAAGGCGGCAAGCTCAGCTACAAGGAAACCCTGCCCAATGCGGGCGCGATCGTGCGCCTGCCGGAGAACTGGTCGGTCTTCGGTTCCTACAGCAAGGGCTTCACGCTGCCCAACGTCGGCATCCCGCTGCGCAACGTAAACTACGCGGGCCAATCCGTCGCCGGCATCCTCGATCTCCAAGCCGTCGTCGTCGACAACAAGGAGGGCGGCGTCAGCTGGCGCGGCAAGCAGGCCAGTTTCAGCGCGTCTTACTACAAGTCCTTCTCCCAACTTGGCTCCACCCTCTCGATCGATCCGGTCACGCGGGATTTCATCCTTCAGCGCCGCCCCGTCGAGCTCAAGGGATTGGAGTTCACTGGCGAGTATCGGCTAAACAAGGAGTGGAAGTTCAATGCGCTCTACTCGCACACCAAGGGCATGACGCGGACCACCGAGACCGGCCCCATCGACCGTCAGCAGGGCATGGGCAACGTCAGCCCGGACAAAATCAACCTCTCTGCCACGTGGAAATTCTCCAAAGAAGGCAGCGTGACGCTGGATCAGGACACCCTGCGGAAGCGCGACATCAACGTCGGGCGGGCCGGCGAAGAACACACCACGGGCCTCACGCTGTTCAATCTCTCCGGCAGCTACGTCACGAAATGGGGCACCGTCTCCCTCGGCATCGAGAACCTGTTCGACAAATACTACATCCTGCCTTGGGCACAGATTGACCAGTTCCAGAACTATTTCGCCGGCCGCGGCCGGGTGATCTCGGTCAGTCACTCGATCAAGTTCTAGTCCGGCGCCGCCCTGCCCGAGCGTCCGGCGCCCATCATGCTAATACTTCGCGCGCGCGTGCTGGCCGGAGCACTGCTCGTGCTCGCCGGCGCGCCGGTGCGCGCGGAGAATCTCGTCAGCGTGCAGACCGGTGCGCTGCCCGGCGTTCCCGGCAGCACACCGATCACGAGTCTCATCGGAGCGGAGCCGCCGCTCGCAGTGCGCGATGGCCTCGTGTGGCGCTACGACGAACCCGCCCGGCAATGGCAGAACGCGAACACGCGGGCCGTCAGCGGCGCGATCCGCGGCGCGATCGCCCAGGGCGGCCGGACGTGGCTGCTCGTCGCTAACGCGCGCGATGGCGCCACGGTCGACCGCCTTGAAAGCCTGGGCATCGGCGACGCGGCGCGCATTCCTGACCCGCCGCCCTTGCCGAGTCCGCTCGTCTCGGCGCGCGGCGCGGTGCTCGGCAGTGTGCTGTATCTTGCCGGGATCGATGCGCGCGGTGCGGCGCACTGGTGGTCGCTCGACTTGGCGGTCGCGCCCTCGCCGTGGAAAATTCTGTCGCCGTGGGCTCCGAATGCCCGCGGCGTGAGCGCCGTCGTCGCCCTCGACGCCTCGCTTTTGCTCACGACGCCGAACGCCGCCGGCACAGCCGACGACCTGTGGCGCTGGACCGCGACCGACGGGTGGACGCGGAAAACAAATTTCCCCGGTCCCGTCGTTAACGGCGCCGCGCGCGCCGTCGGTCAGGCGCACGCGCTTTTCCTCGTGCGCCTGCCGCTCGATTCCGCCGCCGGCGCGCGTTTGCAGTTGTTCACGTTTCACACCGTCGCGTCCGCCGTCGCCGCGCAGGGCGCGATCATTGTGGGCGACGCCACGCTCGGCACCGGTTGGCGCAGCGGCCTCGTGTGGATCGACGCCACCGGCGGGCTGCATACAGCGGAGATCCTCGGCAACAAGCACCTCCTGCGCCCGCTCGACTGGGTGGCCATCGCGCTCTACTTCGCGTTCATCGGCGGCATCGGCTGGTATTGTTACCGGCAGGAAAAGAAACAGTCGGCCGCGGCGTTTTTTGTCGGCGGCCGCTCCATTCCGTTCTGGGCCGCGGGCATCAGCCTCTACGCGTCGAACTCCAGCTCCATCGGCTACATCGCGACGACCGCCAAGGCCTATGCGACCAACTGGACCTATCTCATGGGCAACATCACCAACGTGGTCGCCCTCATATTCGTCGCGATCTGGATCGTGCCGCTGCTGCGGCGGCTCCAGCTCACGTCGGTCTTCGACTATCTCGACCAGCGTTTCCATCGCTCCGTGCGGTTGGCGGGCAGCGGCATGTGCATCTTGATGCACCTCGGCGGGCGCATGAGCATCATCCTCTTCTTGCCGGCGCTCGCGATCTCGACGGTCACGGGCCTCGCCGTCGAATGGAGCGTGCTGATGATGGGCGTCGTCACCATCGCCTACACCGCGTTCGGCGGCATGAAGGCCGTGATCTGGACGGATGTCGCGCAGGTCGTCGTGAAATTCGGCGGGCTGTTCTTCGCGCTCGCCTACATCGTGTGGGCGCTCAAGGGCGGCGCGAAGGAGTTCGTCGCGACCGCCGTGGCCGACGACAAGCTGCGGCTGATCGACTGGAGCTTCGACCTCACCAAGGCGACGATTTGGGGCTTCATCTTCCTCCAGCTCATGGAAACCGTGCTGACCTTCCCGAAGGATCAGGTGCTGATGCAGCGCGTGTTCTCGACGAAATCGGAAAAGGAGGCCAGCCGCTCCGTGTGGATTTTTGCGGCGCTCATTTTGCCCGGCAGCCTGATCCTCTACCTGATGGGCACGGGGCTCTATGTGTTCTACCAGGCCAACCCCGAACGCATGAACCCGCTGCTCCGCACCGACGCCACGCTGCCGCTCTTCATCGCCGCGGAGCTGCCGGCGGGCGTCACCGGCCTCGTGCTCGCGGGGCTCTTCGCCGCCGCGATGGGCACGCTCTCCAGCATCCTCAACAGCGTAGCGACACTCGTCTCGGTGGATTTCTACGGGAGCCTTGCTAAGCAACCGACGCAGGCCAGGAGCATCCGCCTCGCCGAGTGGGTGACCGTGATTGCGGGCGTGATCGGCATGGGGCTCGCGCTGCTGCTTTCGCGCTTCAGCATCAGCTCGTTTCTCGACATCGCGATCGAGTTTGCGGGGCTGTTCGGCGGGGCGTTCGGCGGCGCCTACACGCTCGGGATGTTCACGCGCCGTTCCAACTGGCAGGGCGTGCTCATCGGCATGGGCTTCAGCTTCGCGGCCACCTTCGTCGTGTGGTGGCACCAGCTCATCCACCCCTTCCTCTACCTCGGCATCTCCGTCCTCTTCTCAATCGTCGTCGGCTACCTCGCGAGCTGGTTCTTCCCCGCACCGACCGAAGAAAAGCTCAAGGGCCTGACGGTCTTGACCGGCAATGCCCGCGCCGCCTGAGGCCCGTGTGAGCGCCCGACGAAACAGGATCGAAACACGAGGTCGGCGTTAGGACGGGTTTGTGACCCGCCCTCGGTGCGAACACTCAACGCGTGAAAGGACCGGCCAGAGACCGGCCCTACCGCTGACGGCAAGCGGCCTTTCGTTGCCCGCGCCGCCTAGTTGCGCGCCGCGCCGAGTTGCGCGAAGGCGAAAACCAGCCCTTCGGCGAACGCCGGCCGCCACACGTCCCAGTTGTGCCCGCCATCGAGCACGCGCAGCCGCGCGGTGAGACCCGGCACGCGCCGCACGCGGTTGTAGAGCGTGTGTGCCTCGTAGTCCAAGTCGTGCCTCGCCTCCGCCGGATCGACGAGCGCCTGCTCGCGATCGCCGACGGCGATGAACATCGCGAGGGGCCGCTTCGCCGCCGCAAACGCCGGCAACAGCGCTGGATAATTTTTCTCCCGGTAAATCGCCTCGTCGAAAATTTTCCGCCCCTTCCCGAAGGCACCAAACTCCCGCGTGCTCGACGCCCGCGGCGGCAGCGGCACATAAACCGCCGGGCTCAGCACAATCGCCGCGCCAAAAACTTCCGGGTGCGCCAGCGCGAAGCGCAGCGCCCCGTAGCCGCCCATCGAAAAGCCCGCGACGATTCGGCCAGCCCGCTCCGGCCGCGTGCGATAGGTCGCGTCGACTGCCGCCACCAGATCGCGCGTGAACGCCGTCTCCACGCGCTCACCCGCCGGCAGCTCACCCGCGCCCGCGAACTCCGAGTCCACGTAGTAGCCCGCGCGCTTGTTCGCCGGCGCATCGGGCATGATCGCGATGAACGGCGGCACGCGCTTCTCCGCGATCAGTCGCTCGATCTCCGGCACCACGGCGGTCCACGCGTGCAGATCGCCACCGCGGCCGTGCAGGAGATAAACCACCGGCAGACGCGCCCCCCGTTCCGCCTCGTAACCGGCCGGGAGAAAAATCTGGCAGGCAATCTCCTTGCCCAGCGCGGCGGAGAAAAAACTGCGCGCCGTCGTTTCAGGCGCCCCGTGCGCCAGGGCGCCGGCGGCGAAAAGGCCGAGAATGGCGCGCCCCGCGCTCATGCCATCACCGGCCGCTTGCGCAGGCCCTTGACCCACTGGTTCAGGCGGTCGAGCCAGAGGTAGACCACCGGCACGGTGTAAAGCGTGAGGAGCTGGCTCACGGCGAGGCCGCCGACGATCGCGAGGCCGAGAGGCTGGCGCATCTCCACGCCCTCGCCGGTCGCGAGCACGAGCGGGAGCGCACCGAGGAGCGCGGCGAAGTTCGTCATCAAAATCGGGCGCAGGCGCAGCCGCGCGGCCTCGTAGATCGCGTCGCGGGGGCTGACGCCGTCGGCGCGCTCCCGGGCAATGGCGAAGTCGATCATCAGGATCGCGTTCTTCATCACGATGCCAACGAGCAGGAACAACCCGAGCAGCGCGATGAGCGAGAACTCGGTGTTCGTCAGCCGCAGCGCGAGGAGCGCGCCGAGTCCGGCGGACGGCAACGTGGAGAGAATTGTGAGCGGATGCACGAGGCTCTCGTAAAGGATGCCGAGCACGAGATACACCGCCACGAGCACCCCGAGGATCAGCAGCGGCTGCGCCTTGATGCTCGACTGGAAAGAGCTGAACGAGCCGAGCATCCGCGCCTGCACCTGCGTCGGCAGCATGATCTTCGCGAGCGCGCCGTCGATGGCCTCGAGGCCCTGCTCGAGCGACACGCCTTCGGCGAGGGCGAAGCCGACGCTCTCCGACGCAAACTGCGCGCGGCGCCGCACGCGGTCCTCCGTCTGCGCGTAGGTGTAGCGCGTGAACGCCGAAAGCGGCACGCGCGTGCCGTTGGCCCCGATCACGTGGACCTTTTCGAGCACCACGGGATCCGAGGTGTAGTGCGGCTCCAGCTCCATGATCACACGATACTGGTTGAGGCGGTCGTAGAGCGTCGCGACCTGCCGCTGGCTGAAGGAGCTGTTGAGCACCTGCGACACCATCTGCATGTCCACGCCGAGCCGCCGCGCCGCCTCGCGATCGATGGCGAGGCGCAAGGTCTGCGCGCCGATCTCGGAGCGCGCATCGACGTCGGTCAGCTCGGGCAGCTCCTGCAGCGCCGCACCGATCCGGGGCGCCCAAGTGCGGATGAGATCGAGTTCGCCCGCCATGATCGAGAGATCGTAGGAGGTCGAGTCCGACATGCGCGGGCCCTCGATGTCCTGCGCGCCGTAGAGGTAAAGCGACGAGCCGGCCATGGGCGGCGCGGCGGCGCGCAGGCGGTTGATGACCTCGGTCGCGGAGACCTTGCGCTCGGCGAGGGGCTTCAGGCGGATCGTGAGCCGCGCGTTGTTCACGCCCGACGTGCCGCCGGAGGTGCCGATCACGTCCTTCACCGCGGGATCCGCGAGGATGAGCTTCCGGAAGGTTTCGATCTTCGGCTGCATGACCTGATAGGAAAACGCGTCGTCGCCGCGCACGAAGCCGCTGAGCGTGCCCGTGTCCTGCATCGGGAGAAAGCCCTTCGGAATCTTGATGTAGAGCGACACGTTCAGCGCGATCGTGCCGATGAGGACGATGAGGGTGAGCGTCGCGTGGTTGAGCACCCAGCCAAGCGAGCGCGCGTAGGCGGACTTCACGGCCTCGAAGGCGCGCTCGGTCGTGCGGCGAAATTTCCCGTCGGTCTCGTGATCCTCGCGCCGCAGCCACCGCGCACACACCGCGGGCACGAGCGTGAGCGAGACTACGAGCGACACCATCATCGCAATCACGAGCGTGATCGAGAACTCGCGGAACAGCCGCTCCACGAGCCCGCCCATGAAGAGGATCGAGACGAACACCGCGACGAGCGAGAGGTTCATCGCGAGCAGCGTGAAGCCGACCTCGCCCGATCCCTTCAACGTCGCGCGCAACGGCGAGAGCCCGCGCTCGATGTGGCGCGAGATGTTCTCCATCACGACGATCGCGTCGTCCACCACGAGGCCGGCCGCCACGATGAGCGCCATCAGCGAGAGGTTGTTGAGCGAGAACCCGAGGAGATACATGAACCCAAACGTGCCGATGACCGACACCGGGATCGCGAGGCACGGGATGAGCGCGGCGCGCGGGTTGCCGAGGAAGAGGAACACCACGAGCATCACGAGGCCCGCCGCGATGAGGAGCGTCTTCTGCGATTCGAGGAGCGTCGCGCGGATGCCCGGCGAGCGATCCATCACGACGGCGAGATCGGCGTCGGCCGGAAGCAGCGCGCGCAGGCCGGGGAGCTGGGCGTTGATGGCGTCGATGGTCTCGATGATGTTGGCACCGGGCTGGCGACTGATGTTGAGCAGCACGGCGGGGCGGTCGTTGTGAAAGCCCATGCTGTAGCGGTCCTCGACGGAGTCGGAGACCTTGGCGACATCGCCGAGGCGCACGGGCGCACCGTCGCGGTAGCGGATCACGAGCGAGTTGTATTCCTCGGCGCGGCGGAGCTGGTTGCTCACCTGCACCTCCCACTGGCGCGGGCCGTCCTCAACCGTGCCGCGCGGGCGGATGGAGTTGGTGGCGGCGATGGCGCGGCGCACCTCGTCGAGCGAGATGCCGTGGTGGGAGAGCGCGTGGGGATTGAGCTGCACGCGCACGGCGGGCAGTGAGCTGCCGCCCGACTGCACCTCCCCCACTCCCGCGATCTGGGAGATTTTCTGGCCGAGGATGGTCGCGGCGAAATCGTAGAGCGCGCCGGGCGAAAGGTTCGGCGAGCTGAGCGCGAGCGCCATGATGGGCGCGGCGGCAGGGTTCGATTTTCGAAACGTGGGGTTGCCTGGCATGCCCGCCGGCAGCTCGCCGCGCGCGGCGTTGATGGCGGCCTGCACGTCGCGCGCCGCGGCGTTGAGATCGCGGCCGATCGCGAACTCGAGCATGATAGTGCACGAGCCCTGTCGATTGTCAGAGAAGATGCCGTGGACGCCGGAGATGCTGCCGAGCGCGCGCTCCAGCGGCGAGGAGACGCTCGTCGCCATCGTCTCCGGGCTTGCACCCGGCAGCGAGGCGCTCACGCGGATGGAAGGGAAATCCACCTGCGGCAGCGGCGACACCGGCAAGAGCCCGTAGGCGAGCGCGCCGACCAGCATGAGCGCGACCGCGATCAGGCTGCTCGCCACCGGGCGGCGCACGAAGGGGCGAGAGAGGTTCATGGGTGCAATTCCCCGCGCATGAGCCCGCCGCGGTCTCGTGCCCCAACGGGGCCCAATTAGAAAGCCCCGGGCAACGCCCTGGGACTCCATCCCGAAAGATTCGCCAAGCCCTGAAAGGGCGAAACCCTCGGAAATCGGTTTCGCCCTTTCAGGGCTCTCCGATTTCCGTCCTTAAAACCCAGGGCGATGCCCTGGGCTATCAAATGTCGCCCCGTTGGGGCTGCCAGACGAGGTGAGCCATTCGCTGAAAACAGCGCGAGCGTGAAGGCGTTCATCTCGCAACGCCCTCCGCCAATTTTCCCGGTGCCGTTGCCACGGCCACCGCCGCGGCGGCGGGGCGCTTCGCCTTCGCGCGCTGCGCGAGCCGGTCGAAGAACAAATAAACCACCGGCGTCGTGAACAGCGTGAGCACCTGACTCACGAGCAGCCCGCCCACCATCACGAGGCCGAGGGGTTGCCGCAGCTCGGCGCCGGAACCCGACGACAACATCAAAGGCAGCGCGCCGAAGAGGGCCGCGAGCGTCGTCATCAAAATCGGCCGGAAGCGCAGCAGCGCCGCCTGCTTGATCGCGTCGCGCGGCGAGAGTTTGTCGCGGCGCGTGGCCTCGAGCGCGAAGTCCACCATCATGATGCCGTTCTTCTTCACGAGACCGATGAGCAGCACGATCCCGATGATGGCGATCATGTCGAGCGGACGGCCCGTGATCCAGAGCGCGAGCAGCGCGCCGAGCGTGGCGGAGGGCAGCGTCGACAGAATCGTGATCGGATGGATCGCGCTCTCGTAGAGGATGCCCAGCACGATATACATCGTGACGACGGCGGCCAAGATGAGAAGCAGTGTGCTGCCGAGCGACGAGCGAAACGCGTGCGCCGCGCCCTGAAACTTCAGATCAATCGCCGGCGGCACGCCGTGGTCTTGGGCGGCGCGCTCGATCGCCGACACCGCGTCGCCCAGCGACTGGCCGGGCGCGAGGTTGAACGAAATCGTGACCGCCGGGAACTGGCCGACGTGGCTGATCAGCAGCGTAGTCGGCCGCTCACTCACGCGCGCGACGCTCGACAGCGGAATCGGCCGCCCGGCGCGCGTGCGCACAAAGATGCTCGTGAGCGCCTGCGGCCCGACCGCGAGCCGCGGATCGACCTCGAGCACGACGCGATACTGGCTCGCCTGCGTGAAGAGCGTGGACACCTGCCGCTGGCCGAAGGCGCTGTAGAGCGCGTCGTCGATGTCGGCCACCGTCACGCCAAGGCGGCTCGCGGCGTCGCGATCGATTTCGAGGAACGCCTGCAGGCCCTCGTTCTGGAGATCGCTCGCGACGTCGGCTAGCGCGGGGATATCCTGCAGGTGCGAGACAAACTCGGGCACCCACTCGTGCAGCAGTTTTTCGTCGGGACTCGTGAGCGTGAATTGAAACTGTGTCCGGCTCACGCGATCCTCGATCGTGAGCTCTTGCACGGGCTGAAGGAAGAGCGCGATGCCCGGCACGTCGCGGGCGCGAGCACGGAGCCGGTCGATGATCGCAAACGCCGAGTCGCGCCGCTCGCCGTGCGGCTTCAGGTTGATCAGCATGCGGCCGCTGTTGAGCGTGGCGTTGGTGCCATCGACGCCGATGAACGAGGAGAGGCTGGCGACTGCATCGTCCTTGAGGATCATCGCCGCGAGCGCCTGCTGCCGCTCCGCCATCGCGGAAAACGAAATCGACTGCGGCGCCTCGGTCACGGCCTGGATGGCGGCGTTGTCCTGCAGCGGGAAAAACCCCTTTGGCACCACCAGATAGAGCCCCGCCGTCAGCGCCATCGTGCCGACCGTGACGCCGAGCGTGAGCGGCTGATGCTCCAGCACCGAGTCGAGCATCTTGCCATAGCGCGCGATCACGGCGTCGAGGAAACCGGGTTTCGCATGGCCGTGCGCCGCGGGCGCGGGCAGCATCCGCGCGCACATCATCGGCGTAAGCGTGAGCGAGACCACGAGCGAGATAAGGATCGCGACCGCGAGCGTGATCGCGAACTCGTGGAAGAGCCGGCCCACCACGTCGCCCATGAAGAGCAGCGGGATTAACACGGCGATGAGCGACACGGTGAGCGACACCAGCGTGAATCCGATTTGCGCCGCACCCTTGAGCGCGGCCTCCATCGGCGACAGACCTTGTTCGCGATAGCGCGCGATGTTTTCCAGCATCACGATCGCATCGTCCACCACGAAGCCCGTCGCGATGGTGAGCGACATCAGCGTGAGGATGTTGAGCGAGTAGCCGGCGAGATACATCACGCCAAATGTGCCGACGAGCGAGAGCGGCACCGCGATGCTTGGGATGATCGTCGCGGCGAAGTTCCGCAGGAACATGAAGGTCACCAGCACGACCAGCCCGATGGCGAAGATGAGCTCGTGCTGCACGGAACGCACGGAAGCGCGGATACTCTGGGTGCGATCGGTGAGCACCAGCATCTCGATCGCGGCGGGCAGGCTGGCGGAGAGCTGCGGCAAAAGGGCCTGGATGCGATCGACGACCTCGATAACGTTGGCGCCCGGCTGGCGCTGGACGTTAATGAGCACGGCCGGCGCGGAGTCGGCCCACGCCGCGAGCCGGCGATCCTCGGCGGCGTTGGTGATGTTGGCGACGTCGCCCAGCCGCAGCGGCGCGCCGTCGCGCCATGCGACGATGAGCTGCCGATACTCTTCGACGGAGCGCATCTGGTCATTTGCGTCCATGAGGATGGAGCGCAGCGGGCCGTCGAAGATGCCCTTGGGGCCGTTGACGCTCGCCGCGCCGATGGCGGCGCGCACGTCGGCGAGGTTGAGCCCGCGCGCAGCGAGTTCGCCCGGATTGATCTGCACGCGCACGGCGGGGCGCTGGCCGCCGGCGAGGCTCACCATGCCGACGCCGGGAATCTGCGCGAGTTTCTGGGCGACGCGGGTATCGACGAGGTCATGCACCTGCGGCAACGGCAAGCTGCCCGAGGTGACCGCGAGCGTGACGATCGGCGTATCGGCCGGGTTGACCTTGCGGTAGATCGGCGGAGCTGGAAGATCGTTGGGGAGGAGGTTGCTCGCGGCATTGATGGCCGCCTGCACTTCCTGTTCGGCCACGCCCATTGAGATGGAGAGGGAAAACTGCAACGTGATCACCGACGAGCCACCGGAGCTGGCCGACGACATCTGGTTCACGCCGGGAATCTGGCCGAAGCGCCGTTCGAGCGGCGCCGTGATCGAACTCGCGGTCACGGACGGGCTGGCGCCGGGATAGAACGTGAAAATCTGGATCGTGGGAAAATCCACCTGCGGCAGTGCCGAGACCGGAAGGAGCCGGTAGGCGAGGATGCCTGAGATCAGCAACGCCACCATCAGCAGGCTCGTCGCCACCGGCCGCAGAATGAAGAGACGGGAGGGGCTCATTCGGATGTCCTTTTAAGAACGGACTGCTGGCAGGTGGGGCCGCTTCCCCGCAAGCGGCCTGGGTTCCAGCTGGCGAATCGCCCTGCAACCCAGGCCGGCTCGGAGCGCCAGCCCCACCTCGAAATAGTCTGATCGCGACGGGACATCGGGCTCATTTCCCTTCCTGCATTTTCTTGCCCCTGCCACCGCCACGCTCGCCCTTCGGCGCCACGGGGAGGTTCTTCGCCGGATCGTCGCTGAGGATCGAGACGAGGCGACCCTCGCGGAGCCGGTCGAGGCCCTCGAGCACGACGAGGTCGCCGGCCTGCAAGCCCTTCGTGATGGCCTGGACCTGCGCCTCGGACGGGCCGAGCACGACATCGCGCACAGTGGCCTTGTTCTCGGCGCCGACGACGTAGACATAGTTGCCGCGCGAGCCGAACTGCACGCCGACAGCGGGAATCACGAGCACATCGCGCAGCGTGTTCACGCGAAGGCGGACGTTCACGAACTGGTTTGGGAAAAGTTTTTCATCCGCGTTGGGAAACTCGGCCTTCAGCCGGAGCGTGCCGGTCGCGAGGTCGATCTGGTTATCCACGGTGCGGAGGGTGCCAGTCGCGAGCACGCCGCGCTCGTTGCGGTCCCAAGCCTCGACGTGCAGCGCCTCGCCGGCACGGAGCGGCTCGACGACTTTCTGCAGTTCGACCTCGGGCACGGTGAAGCTAACGGTGATGGGGCGCGTCTGCGTGATGGTCACGAGCCCACCAGCATCGCCGGCGCGGATCATGTTGCCCGCATCAACCTGCCGCAGGCCGAGCCGGCCCGAGATGGGCGCCTCGACGCGCGTGTAGTCGAGCTGGCGGCGGGCATCATCCACGCGGGCCTTTTCCGCGGCGAGCATGCCCTCGCGCTCGGCGACGAGCGCCTGTTGCGCCTCGAGCTGCTGCAACGTCACGAGCGTTTGCCCATGGAGCTGGCGGAAACGCTCGAGGTCGGACTTGGCTGTGCGCACCTGCGACTGCGATTGGAGAAAGCTGCCTTCCATCTGCGCGAGGCGAAGCTGGTAGGGCGCCGCATCGATCTCGGCGAGGAGATCGCCCTGCTTCACCTCCTGGCCCTCGGTGAATGCCACGCGTAGGAGCTGGCCATCGACGCGGCTGCGCACAACCACGGTGTTGAGCGGCACGACCGTGCCGATGGCGCGGAGATGCACGGCGAGATCCGCCTTCTTCGCCGCCTCGGCGCGCACGGGCACGGCCATGTTGCGATCGCGCGAGCGGAACGAGCCGTAGCTCGAGGGCCGCGGCGCCTCCGACTGGACGGCGAAATACCAGACGCCGCCGCCAAACACGATGGCGACCGCCGCATAGATGAACCAACGGCGGCGCGAGGGAGGAGCAGAAGGGGAAAAGGACATGCAGCGAACGAGTGAAGGGGAAAATCAGAAGAGGTTGCCCGCCAGACGACCACGGGCAGGCCGTCGTTGCTAGGAATTTCATGGGAATTAGTTTTTGGCGAGGCGCGTGCACGCCCGCCGCCGCGGCTAGCTCACGCCGGCCTACTTGGCTGGATTCCCGGCTGCTTTGTCCAGCACTGCAAAAATCGCCATCAGATCGTCGAAAGCCGTGGCGATTCTCTCTCCACGTCAATAGCCAGAAACATTCGAAGGAGGTGAACCATCCGGGACACGAGCCGGAAAACGTTATCTCCATTCCCCATCGGAAACACACCGCACGCGCGCAGGGCATCGCACTTTATCGGGAGCATTTTTGCGTCGCCCGCCTACCCTTCAACTCACAAAGCTGTAGTCATACGGCGCCCGCATTGCCCTTTGCACGTAGGTATCGGCCTCAGCGGCATGGTCGCCGGTGAATTGCTCCGCCGTTGCATCCCACGTGAGTTTTTTTCCGGTGCGCATGGAGATGGCGCCGAGGTGGCACATCGTCGCGGAACGGTGGCCGGTTTCGACATCGCAGATCGGAGCTTTCCGCGACTTTACGCAGTCGAAGAAATTTTCCATGTGGTTCTTGCTCTCGTAGAGCCGCACCGCGCCCTCGGGCAGCGGCGCCTTCAGCAGCTCGGGATCGCTGGCGAGGATGCGGTCGCGGTTCACCCAGATCCAGCCGTGCGTGCCCTCGAAGCGGATGCCGTTGCGCTGGCCGTCGGCGTTTACTTTCGCGCCGTAAATGCTGTCGTCCTTGGTCGTGTGGATGTTCAGCTTAACGCCGTTGGCGTAGGTGTAGTTTACCTCGTATTCGCTGAACGTATTGTAGCCGCCGGCCACGGGCGGTGTGATCACGCGCGACGCGACTTCGCGCGGGGCGAGCAGGCCGATGGCCCAGTAGGCGATGTCGTTGTGGTGCGCGCCCCAGTCGGTCATCGTGCCGCCGGAGTAGTCATACCAGAAACGAAACGTCTTGTGGCAGCGCTGCGGCACGTAGTCAGTCAGCGGCGCCTGACCGAGCCAGAAATCCCAGTTCAGCTCCGCCGGCACCGCGGCCGTTGCAAACGGCCCCTCGCGCAGCCCGGCCGGCAGCCAGACATCGGCGGAACGGAGTTTGCCGATGCGCTCGTTGCGCACGAGTTCGCACGCGAGCCGGAAGCGCGGCGAGCTCCGCTGCTGCGTGCCGGTCTGCAGCACAATCCCGCTCGCCTTCACCGCCCGCACGAGCCGGCGCCCTTCGTCGATCGTGAGGGTGAGCGGCTTTTCCGAGTAGACATCTTTTTTCGCGCGGACGGCACCGAGATTCACCAGCGTGTGCCAGTGATCGGGCGTGCCGTTGATGAGCGTGTGCACATCCGGACGTTCGAGCACGCGGCGAAAGTCAGCGTAAATTTTCGGTGCCGGCTTGCCCTCGACGGTGAGCTTGACCGCAACCTCCGCCGCGTGCTTCGCATCGACATCGCAAACCGCCACGACGTCACCCCAAAAGGCCGCATTGCGCGCATCACTCGTCCCCTGCCCGCCGCAGCCTATCAACGCGATGCCCGGCCGGTCGTTGGGCGCCGGCTTCTTCTTCGCGGGGTCCTCCGCGGCTCCGAGCTGCCGCTCGACAAACCACAGCGGCAGGCCGGTCATCGCGGCGACGACACTGCAGCGTTTGAGGAAGGAACGACGGGAAACGTGGAAGGTTTTCATCGGGGAAACGAAGGCGCCTGGAAACGGATCGGATAGAAAAACGCGTGGGGCGCACCGACCCAAACGCCCTACACCCGCGTGGTCAATCGCCGCGCACAGCGCGTTCGAACAGCAGAGCGCAGGCGGAATAGCCGGAGCAGACCGCAGGGCAATCCTATCGACAAACCTGGCAGACGTTGGCACGCGCCATGAAGCGCGCAAGCGGTCCTGTGTTATGCGACACCTCGGCGTCGTCGGCGTGCGGCTAAAGCACTGTTAGGCGACTTCGCACCTTTATGACTGACGCACATTTCGAGCAGATACTTGCTACGCAGCTTACGATGAATCGCCAGACTTGGGCGGTGTTGCAGCAGCACGGCGTCACAGAGCAGAGCCAGCTTCGGCTGGATTTTTCCTACAACGCGCCCAGCAAGGATGCAGCCGAGGCTTTGGTTTTGTTGATTCAGGACCAGACAGATTATGATGTTCGAGTAGAGTCGAGCGGCTCGTTCTTGCGACGCAAGTGGCGAGTCGAGGGCACGACGCAGCCGACCGCCATTTCATCAGAGATTTTAGACCAGTGGGTTACTTGGATGGTCACGGCTGGCAAAGAGCGAGTTTGTGATTTTGACGGATGGGGCACACCAGTATGATTGAACAGTCGCCTAACACCTAGTTGACCCTCCGCCTACTGATCGGATCGGTTCGCTAGGCGTTTCACATCGAGTCGGGGTGTTTGTGGGCGTTTACAGCAGCGGCGCAAACGGTCGCAGCGCCGCCTCGATCAGTTTTTGCCCACGCGTGCGGCGGGCGAATTCGCGCGGGGTGCGTTCGCGTGACTCGGCGAAGTCCCGCTCGAAAAGCGCCTCAACCTCGCGGGCGCGCGGTTCCGAAAGCACGAGGGCGTTGAGTTCGTAATTCAGCCGGAACGAGCGGATGTCGAGATTCGCCGATCCGACCATGCTCCACCGACCATCGATGGTAATAACCTTGGCGTGCATCATCCCGGGTTGAAATTCGAAGACCCGCACGCCCTTCGCAAACAGTTCGTCGTAGTAGGAACGGGTGATATGGGAGAGCCAGCGGTAGTCGCTTTGCGCCGGCACAAGCAGCCGCACGTCGACCCCGCGGCACACGGCCAGCCCGAGCGCATCGAGGAGTGACGCATCCGGCACGAGGTAGGGCGATGAGAGCCAGGCACGCTCCCGCGCATGGTGGAGCAGCGCCACGACGGTGAGCCCATGTTCCGAGACCCGATTGTCCGGTCCGCCCGAGACCAGTTGCACCACCTCGCCTGCGGCACGCGGCGCGACGGTCGGATAGAAGCGCGGCGAAACAATCCGCTGCTTGGTCGCAAAAAACCAATCGTCCGCAAAAATCTCCTGCAAAGCCGTGACCACCGGACCCGCGAGGCGCAGCTGCGTATCGCGCCACACCGGAAACTCCGGCACGGCGCCGGTATACTCGGCACCCACATTCATCCCGCCGACCCACGCCGTGCAGCCATCGACCACGGCGAGTTTGCGATGATTGCGCAGGTTGAGGAGGAGCAGTTTGCGCTCGGGAATAAGGGTGAGGAACCAGGCGAAGTTTCCGCCCGCCGCTCGCAACCGGGCAAATATCCGTGTCGGCGTAAAGAGGCAGCCAATCTCGTCGAGCAGCAGGCGCACGATCACGCCGCGCTCGGCCGCCCGCACCAGCGCCTCGAGCAGGCGGTTGGCCGCCACATCGTCGCGCCAGATGTAGAACATCAGGTGCACGTGATCGCGCGCGCCTTCAATGGCCGCCAGCAGGTCCGCGAAAAAAAGTTCGCCCCCGTCGAGCAATGCCGTGGCGTTGCCGGCCGACGGCGGGAGCCGGTTGATGCGGCTCACCAGCGTGAGCAAATCACGATCGGCCGACGGCAAGGGCTGCACCACCGCCGCCAAGACCGCGGCATCGGCTTGGCCGGCGGCAACGCGCTCTTTGTGGGCGCGAAACAATTCGCGCCGCCGGAGCCGCCGCCGCCGAATCCGATCCGCGCCGAACACCAGATAAACCACCGCCCCGAAATAGGGGAAAAGCAGCACCGCCCAAATCCACGCCAAGGTGGAGACGGGGCTTTTCTTCTGCAGCAAAATGCGTGGCACGAGCGCCAAACCCAGCACCCAGCCGACGACAAAAAACCAAAGCATGGTCGCAACTAGGACAGATCGCCTCCGGCGCGACGATGGCAAATCGTCGCGCCGCACGTTGTCGCGCGGGCAAAAAAATCGTTCGCCACCCGGCGCTCGACCCGACACCTGTTCCGACTGCGGCGGCCCGTTACCCTCGGACCGTCATCTCCTCCACCCCGATGAACTCCCTCGTGCCTTTGCTCCCGCGTTTCATATCTCCGGCCCTCGCCTTCGCAACCTGGGTCACACTCGGTCTCGTGCTCGCCGCGGCGCGTGTCGAGGGCGCTCCGGCGCCCCGGCTCAACGTGCTCTTTCTCATGGCCGACGATCTCCGCGCGGAAATCGGCACCTATGGATCGCCCGCGGTCACACCGAACTTGAATCGGCTCGCACGCCGCGCCGTGCAATTCGACCGCGCCTATTGTCAGCAGGCCGTCTGCAACCCGTCCCGCTCGTCGTTGCTCACGGGGCTTCGTCCGGACACCCTCGGTATTTGGAACAACAGCACGCATTTTCGCACGCCGAACCCCGACATCACGACCCTCCCGCTCCATTTTAAGAGTCACGGCTATGCCACCCGGGGTATCGGGAAGATCTTTCACAACTGGCACACCGCGGTGAAAGGCGACCCACGTTCGTGGAGCGCACCGGAATTCCTGCACTACGAATCGCACGGTCACGACGCGCCGATTGTCACGGGAGTGCTCCCCCCCAATCTGGCGACCGGCGGCGGCCGCCTTTACACCGATGTCCCGCTCACCGAATGCCGCGACGTCCCCGACGAAGCCTACTACGATGGCCGCGTCGCCGCGGAAGCAGTGCGGGTGTTGGCCGAGGTGAAGGACCAGCCGTTCTTCCTCGCCGTGGGTTTCTGGAAACCGCACGCCCCGTTCAACGCGCCGAAAAAATACTGGGACCTCTACGACCGCGACCGCCTGCCCGGGCTCGACCCGCGCCGTCCAACCGGTGCACCCGAAATCGCGTTTCACGACGGCCGCGAAATCCTCGGGCTGCCCGGCGCGCGCATCAACCCCAACGCCGCGCAAATCGCCGAAATGCGGCACGGCTACTTCGCCAATATTTCCTATTTCGACGCACAGCTCGGCAAAGTCCTCGACGCCCTCGACCGCAGCGGCGTGGCCGACCGCACCATCGTGATCTTTTTCAGCGACCACGGCT
The DNA here is from genome assembly GCA_031379235.1 of Opitutaceae bacterium. GTDB lineage: Bacteria > Verrucomicrobiota > Verrucomicrobiia > Opitutales > Opitutaceae > ER46. The sequence continues at coordinate 28,687 of JANNEY010000311.1, forward strand.
ACCACCTCGGCGAGCACACGCAGTGGGGCAAGACGTCGAACTTCGAGTATGACGCGCGGGTGCCACTCATGATCGCGCCGCCAGCCACACCGCACGCCGGTCGTCGCACCGCCGCGCTCGCCGAGTTGGTCGACGTGTTTCCCACTCTCGTTTCGCTCTGCGGCCTGCCGTCACCGGGGCGCCTCGATGGCGTAAGCCTCGCCTCCATTCTCTCCGACCCGACCCGCACCGTAAAACCCGCCGCCTTCACCCAGCACCCGCGCCCCGGCTACTACGACCGCGAGCCCGGCAAGCTGCCGCAGGCCATGGGCTGCAGCGTCCGCACCGCCCGCGTGCGCTACACTGAGTGGCGCGATTGGAAAACCGGCGCCACCGTCGCCCGCGAACTCTACGAAGACGCCGACGAGCCCGCTGAGACCCGCAATCTAATCGACGCTCCCCACCTCGCCTCGGCGCAAACCGAAGCTGCTGCGCTGCTCCGCGCCCAATTCCCGCCCACGCCCCACTGACGCGATTCCATGCGCCTCGCCCGCATTATTTCTGCGCTCGTGATCCTTCTCGCGCTGGTTGCCTGCGCTAGGCCTTTGCCGGCCGAGAAATCGAGCTACGTCGGCGCGTGGACCGGACCGGGCATCATGCTCGTGATTTTGCAGGAAGGCCGCGTCGTCTACGTGAAGGGCGACGGCACCTTCAAAAAAAAGATCAGCGCGCCGCTAAAAGAGTTTCAGGGCGACAACTTTGTCGTCGGCGTCGGACCAGCCGAGACCACGTTTGTTGTGACCGCACCGCCTCGACAATTGGCCGGAGTCTGGCGGATGACCGTCGATGGCGTTGAGCTGACCCGCGCGCGTTGACGACCGGGCTTGCCCGCCGAGCGCAGTGTGATTGCGTGAGCGCAACCCCACCTCGCATGGTCCGTTCCGCCTGCCCCTTTCGCGCGCTCGTCCCCGGCGCGCTCTTGATGCCCGCCCTTTTGTTCGCGCAGGCCTTGCCACCTGCTCCGCCCGCCCGCGCCTCGACCAACGAGGCGCCGGTCGAACTCTCGCCCTTCGTTATCAGTAGCTCCAGCGAAACCGGCTGGATCGCCACCGAAACCCTCGCCGGCAGCCGCCTCCGCACCGACTTCAAAGACGTGCCGAACCAGATCGAGACGCTCACGAAAGATTTCATGCAAGACCTCGGGCTCACGTCCCTTGATCAGGCGCTCATCTACACCGCCAACGTCGAGAACTCCTCTGACTTCATTCCCGCCACCCCCGGCAGCCAAGTCTCCGATCCCGGCAGCGGCGGGCGCGTGCGCGGCATTGGCTCCGGCACGCTCACGCGGAATTTTTTCAAGGTCCAGACGCCCACCGACAATTTCAACATTGAGCGCGCCACCGTCGCCAGCGGCCCCAACGCCATCCTCTTCGGCCTCGGCTCCCCCGCCGGCATTCTCGACGCCTCGCCGGCCCGCGCCCTCATGCGCAATCGCTACGGCTTCGAACTCACCTACGACTCGGAATACTCCAAGCGCGCCACCTTTGACGCCAACGTCATGGTCGTCCCACAAAAACTCGCCCTCCGCCTGATGGGCCTCTCAAAGCGCGAATACACCGAGAAGACGCCCAACCTCGATCGCGACGAACGTCTCTACGGCGCCGTCACCTTCAAGCCGTTCAAGCCGACCACCCTCGTGTTCCAATACGAGAAGGACTCGCGCAACTGGAACCGCGCGGGTCGCAGCACGCCCACCGACCAGTTCAGCCCGTGGCTTATCGCCGACCGGGTCGCCGGCAGCGGCTACACGACCGCCAAGCCGATTTACGACAACTCCAGCCTCACCGGCATCGCCACCAATCGCATCTTCACGCAGGCGGGCAACACCCCCGTCGTCATTCAGGGCGGCTCGGTCGCGACGCGCAGTTGGAACCAATCCGTCACCGTGCGCAGCCCCGGCTCGCTGCCCGGCATCGACCCGACCTTCGACGCCGGCGTGATCTTCACCGTGCTCGATCCGAAATTGTTTCCCTTCGACGTGAACATCGTCGGCAACGCGCGCACCAGCCAGCTCGGCGGCACGACCAAGACCATCATCCTCGAGCAGAAACTGACCGACACCCTCTTCCTCGAGATCGCCGCCAACCGTGAAAACGCGATCAACCACAAGCTCAGCGGCGGCGCCAGCGCGGGCAGCAGCAATTTCAGCCTCGATGTAGATGCGAATCGGTTCATCCCCGGCACCACGACGCCGAACCCCAACGTCGGCCAGCTCTACTACCAGGGCGGCGCCAGCAACACGATTGAGAATCACGATCGCGACGACTGGCGGGTCACGCTTTCCTACGAGCTCGACCTCGCGCGCAAGCTCGGCGGCACGGGCGGCGGCTGGAAAAAATGGCTCGGTCGCCACCGGTTCTCCGGCCTCTACACCGGCTCGAAGTCCGACGACCTCAGCCAGCAAGGTTTCGACCGTCGCATCCTCGATGATCCGGTCATCCCGGGCGTCACGCTTCAGGCCAAGACCGTCTCCGGTTGGGCAAACAACGCCACCCGTCAGCCGCAGTTCCGCCACTACTTCACCAATCCCTACGAACCCACGCAGGCCGCCATCTCGATGACCGGCGATGCCTCACTCACTGACGCCAACGGCCGCCCCTACACGCTCTACCTCTACGACACCCCCTTCCGCGCCCCCGACGGCAAGCGCCTCGGCGGCGGCCAGGTCGCCAGCGGCAGCCTCAATAAATCCGTCGCGCAGATTTTCGCCTGGCAGGGCTTTTTCCTCCCCGACCGCGAGCGTCGCGACCGTCTGGTGCTCACGTATGGCTATCGGAAGGACACCGCCAAATCCGCCAACCTTGACGCCGCCTCCACCACGGCAGATTTCTCCGGCCTCTTCCCTGTGCTGTGGGACACGCGCTACGCCGCCTACGGTCCCACGCAGACTGGCATCAACCGGAATATCGGCATCGTCGCGCGCCCGCTGAAGTGGTTCACCGCGTTCCACAACCAATCCACGACGTTCGATCTCAACATCGGCCGCTACGATCCCTTCGGCAACGACATCCCCGGCGCGGGCGGCGACGGACGCGACTACGGCATCCGCTTCGATCTGTTCGGCGACAAGCTCACGCTCCGTCTCAACAAATACACCAACCAGCTCGGCCCCCAGCGCGCTTCGAACTCCATCAACATCTATCGCGATATCTTCTTCAATATCGAGCAGCGCGTCCTCGCCCTCGATCCCACTGCACCCACCATCAACGTCACCGATGGCAACAAGCGCGGCTACCGCACCGCCGGCCGGCCAAACTATTTCATCATGTCGGACTTCAGCTCCGAAGGCTATGAGGCCGAGCTGAACTTCTCCCCGACGCGCAGCTGGAACATCCGGCTCAACGGCGCGAAGTCCGAGGCCGTCGAATCCAACATCGGCGGCCCCTGGTATGCATGGCGCGACGCGCGCCTGCCCGTCTGGACCGCCGTCGTCGCCAAGAACGGTGAGCGCGACACCGCCGGCCAACCCGTCACCTGGAAGACCGCACCTTACAGCGCCACTGCGCCGACCGGCCAGACGCTCGAGCAATACTACAACAACACGCTCGTCGGCCAGGCCCTCGCCTTCATGACCGCGGCCGATGGCCGCGCCACCGCCACCGCCCGCAGCGGCCGGGCCAACCTCATCACCAACTACCGCTTCATCGAAGGCCGGCTGAAAGGCTTCAACGTGGGCGGCGCTTACCGCTGGCGCTCCGCCCCGACGATCGGCTACGGCATCAAGACCAACTCGACCGGCACGGTCCTGCTCGATCTCGACAAGGCCTACGAGGGCAAGACCGAGGGCTACCTCGACCTCCTCGCCGCGTATCGCGGAAAAATGAAGGCCTTCGGCAATTTCAACTACCGCGTGCAGGTCAACGTCCGCAACGCCCTCAACGAAAACGACCCGATCCCCGTCGGCGCGCTCACGTCCGGCGTGATCGCCCGCCTCGCGACCGTCGAATCACGCGTGACGCAGCTCACCTTCGCCGTGGATTTCTGAGGGAGCAGCGCTCTTGCGCGTTTTCATGAGCCACACCCGCCAGCTCGCTCTATTCTTCGCGATCGCGTTCACGTTCACTTGGGCGGTGGGCGGGTGCATGATTTTTTGGCACGTGCGGATCGAGTTCTTAATCGTCGCGAGCCTCGGGCCGACACTCGCGGCGCTGATCACGCAGCGGCTGGCGACCGGCAACTGGCGGGCGTTTCGATTCAACGCCAGCTGGTGGCGCACCTTGGCTGCCACGGCCGTCGGCGCGGTGCTAGTGCTGGCCTCCGAAATTATTTTTCCCGCGCTCGCCACCGTCGATCCGGGAAAACTCCGCTGGGGCGCGCTCTTCGCCCTTGGAAATTACAACTGGTCCACGCTGCTCGGCGGTCCGCTCACCGAGGAACCCGGCTGGCGCGGCTTCGCCTTGCCGCGACTGCAATCGATGCTCCATCCGTTCGTCGCGAGCGTGCTGCTCGGAGCGATCTGGGCGACATGGCACGTGCCGTTTTTCTGGTTTCCCGGCTGGAGCGAGTGCCCCATCCCCACCTACTTCTTCATCCTGACGGGATTCTCGGTGATGCTTGGTTGCGCGACGAACCTCGCGCGTGGCGGGGTGATCGCCGCCATCGTCATGCACGCGGTTCACAACACTTCCGGCAGCTACTTCCGAGGCTTGTTCGCTGACGCGGGACCCGGCGAAGGTGGGCTGCTCAACAGCCTCGTCCGCACCCTGCCCGACGGCTGGCGTCCGAACGTCTCCATTTCTTTCTACACCTTGATCGCGATTGGGGCGTGGCTCGGGGCGGCCGTCGTGATCGCCGCGACCCGCGGCCGGCTCAACTACTCCGGCGCATCGACCTCGTCGCCTAACGGACCGCCGCCCGCGTGAGCGTCCGCGACGCCGGACTCGCAATTTTTCCCCTCCGTCTTTCACCCTTCCCCTCTCCCTCTCTCCGTCCCTCCATCTCGCTGCCCGTCCCATGCCCGACGCCCCTCTCGTCCCCGCCACGCACCAAATCGCCGCGCCTTTCCGCGCAGGCATCGACCAAATTCGCGCCCGCTATTTCTCCCGCGATCCGGCGTGCTGGCCCGTCTTCCGGGACCCGGCGTTTGCCGAGATCATGGCGGTGCGAAAAAAGAAGAAGACGGCCCGCGGTCGCGTCGCTGAGTATGAGGGCGGCGACGCGCTGCTGAAGCAGCTCCGCGAAACCGATCGCGTGCCCGCCGGCAGCACCGATCCGCGCGGCGCGGTTGATCCTTTGCTCATCTTCGCCGCCGCGCTCTCGAAGAATTGGGAAGACCCGGCGAGCGTGGAGAACGTCGTCACCTCGCCTTCCGATCCCGCGCTCTTTGGCAGCATGACCGGCATCCTCGCCAACCCCAATCTCGTGCATCCCGAATACGCCGGGATGGCCACCGAGTTTGAGGCGCTCGTCATCCGCCAAATGGCCACGCTTGCCGGCTACGATCCCGCGCGCGCGACCGGGATTTTCACGGGCGGCGGCACGTTCTGTAATCTCTACGGCTACCTCCTTGGCCTGCGCAAATCGCTCCCGCAGTCGCGGGAGTTCGGCCTCGAGACCGGGCACGACTACCGGATTATCAACTCGGTGGGCGGTCATTATTCCAACATGACCAACCTCTCGCTGCTCGGCGTGAACATCCGGCGCAAGGTCATCCGCATCCACGCGACCGCCAACAACGACATGGATGTCGCCGAACTCGAGCGCCAGCTCACCGCCTGCTTCCAGCTCCAGTGCGTCGTGCCCACCATCATGCTCACGATGGGCACGACCGACACCTTCGGCGTCGATCACGTGCGCCCCGTCGTCGAGATTCGCGACCGCCTCTGCGCGCAGTTCGAGGTCGCGGTGAAGCCGCACATCCACGTCGACTCCGCCATCGGCTGGCCCCTGATTTTTTTCCTCGGCTACGACTTCACCAAAAACCCGCTGCGCATCAACGCCGCCACATTGCCCGGTCTGCGGCGCAACGTGGACCTCTTCCGCGACCTCGCGCTCGCCGATTCGTTCACGGTCGATTTCCAGAAGTGGGGCTACGTCCCCTACACCTCGAGCCTCGTCATGATCAAGAATAGTGACGACCTGAAGGCCCTCGAGCACGACCCGGAATACTTCAGCTATTTCGAAAAAAGCCTCGAGGGGAAAACCCACCTCCACGCCACCATCGAGTGCTCGCGCGGCGCCGCTGGGCTCTTCGGCGCCTACACCGCGCTGCACTACCTCGGTATCGAGGGCTTCCAACGGCTCGTCGCCAACACGCTCCAAAACGCGAACTACCTCCACTTCCGCCTGAGCTGCATGCCCGGGGTGAAACTCATGGCCGTGCAAAACCACGGCCCGAGCGTCGGCTTCCGCCTCTACGATCCCGAGACGGTCAGCGACCCCGACGCCGAGTTTGAGTATGAGTGCCGCCTCCAGGACACCGCCGAATATCGCGAGCGCGTCGTGCGCAACAACCGCTACCACCGCGAGCTCTTCCTCCGCCGCGGCAAGGTCGGCCTCTACACCAACTGGGTCGAGTTCATCGCGCACACGGACTATGACGCGCACGGCAAGTTTGGCGCGCTCCCCGGCGAAAAAGCCGTCTTCATGAACCCACGCACGCGCTACGAGGACATTGACCTCTTCGTCGAGAACCTGCGCGGTCTCGGCACGGCGACGCCATGAGCAAGGCGGGGCTATGACCCGCCCCGCTTGCACGGCGCATCCCAGCGGATTTTGTCCTGCTCGCGACGCAGCGCCCAACGAAATTATTTCAGCCCGGCCAAAAACGCGATCAGATCGGCCGCTTCAGTCGCGGTCAGATTCTGCAGCAGGCCCTCGGGCATCGCCGAAGTGCGCGTAGCGTTGACGCTCTTCACCTGCGCGGCGGGAATTTTTTCCACAAGGCCGCCAGCCATTTTCAAGGTGAGCGCCGCGCCATCGCGCGCGGTGACGAAGCCGGCTTTCGCGGTGCCATCCTTCAGCGTGATCGTCGCGAGTTGCCACGCGGGATCGACGAGGGCGTTGGGCGCGACGATGTGCTCGAGCAGTGCGGCGCGATCGTATTTCGCGCCGATGCGCGCGAGGTCGGGGCCGAAGTCGATGCCCGTGTCGCCGAGGCGATGGCACGCGACGCACACCGTGGCGAACGTAGCGCGACCCCGCGCGGCGTCACCGGAGCGGGCGAGGAGGGCGGCGCGATCGAAGACGGAGCCGAGCACGCGACGGCGTTTGTCATCGGGAAGGAACCGCTCGAACAAATCGCGGCGCAGCGAATCGGTGAGCGCGGCGCCTTGGGCGATGGCGGCGGCGCGGATTTTGGGCGGGAGGGTGCCTTCGATGAGCGCGAGGGTGACGCCGAGGGCGCCGCTGCCGGTGGAGAGGAGGGCGGGTAGCACGGAGCTATCGCCGCGGCGCAGGGTGACGACGGCGGCGCGTTCTTTTTCGCGCTGGGCGGCGGCCTCGGGCGTGACGGTGGCTAGGTTGGACTTCAGGCCGGCGATCCAGTCGCGGACGAGCAGGAGGCTGGGTTCATCGACGAGGCGGCTGCCGAGGTAGGGCATGTGTCCGCTGCCCTCGGTGGCGAGGCGATAGAGCAACACGCTGCGCTCAGGATCGCCGGGCGCGATCACGCGGGCGTCGGGGAGGCCGAGGTCGCCCTGCACGGGTTTCTCGTCGAGGAGTTTCGCGTCGGCGAGCGGACGTTCGAAGTTGAGGTGGAGATTGGCAGAGCCGCCGCCGTTCGGGCGATGACAGGTGCCGCAATTGGTGTGAAGGTAGGAGCGGGCGCGTTGCTCCGACGAGCCGACGTTGCCGAGGGGATCGGCCAGCGCGGGAGTGGGCGGGGTGAAGGCGGCGGGGAGGAGGGTGGCGAGGGAACGGTCGGCGGCGCTGGGAGTGGATCGGGCGATTTGCAGCGGGTTGAAGCCGGGCGTGAAACTGAGTTCCGCGTTGTGGCAACGCAGGCATTCCGCGCGGCTGTGAAACCGCCACGTCTGGCGGAGCGTGCCCCCGGGAGCAGACGGGTCTTTTATGTCGAACACGGCTTCATCGCCGCCCGAGGGAAGCAGGTCGGCGTCGGTTTGGTCGGCGTTCCAGCGATAACTGTAGGCGGACCACTGCTGTTGGTCGTAGTGGAGGATTTGAGTCTCGACGCGGCGGCGCGTGGCGGGGTTGCCGCGTTCGAGTTCGAGTGAGTAGGTCTTCGCGAGCACGCCATGGTCCGGTAGCACCCAGCGGCCGACGGGCTGGAAGGCGAGTTGCGTGGTCGCCAGCGTGATGCGGCCGGTGCCGGGCAAGGCCGCCCAGCGCTCACTGGTGGCGTGGTCGGCCCAGCGCGGCACGTTGACCTCGTATTTCACGACGCCGGGCGCAGGGTGTTGGCGCGACGCGTCGGCGAACAGACCAGTTTCACTGAGCTTGCGGGGAAATTTCGACGGCGTGTTGGTCGCGGGGTTGGGGGCGAGGCGCCAGAGGCCGCCGCGGGCGTAGTCGCAGATGAGCAGCTCGCCGTCGGTCCGCACGCCGAAGCCCACCGGCGCGAGGGTCGAGCGGCACAGCTCGCGCAACTCGGTCACGCGGTCGCCCTCGGCGCGCAACGACCAGAAGACGCCGGTCTGCCAATCGCCATAGACGTAGGCGCCACGCAGCGCGGGGAGTTTTGCGCCGTGGTAAAATTCACCGCCGGTGATGCTCGCGGCCTCCGCGTGGGAATGGGCGACCAGCGGCGGGAGCACGGGCGAGGGGCCGACGAGGCGATCGGGCCGCACGTCTTGGCGGCTGCCCTCGGTGAGGCTCCAGCCGTAGTTGCCGCCGCGCTGGATGCGCTGGATCATTTCCCAGAGCTGCCAGCCGACATCGCCCGAGTAGAGTTCGCCCGACTTCGGGTCGAAGGCGATGCGCCAGGGATTGCGCAGCCCGTAGGCCCAGACTTCGCCGCGGGCCTTGGGCACGCCGACGAACGGGTTGTCACGGGGAATCGCATACGCGAGCCCGGGGTCGGCGTGGTCGACGTCGATGCGTGAAATGCTCCCGAGCAGATCGGAAATATCCTGGCCGGTGACGAACGGATCGGGCGGTTCGGCCGGGCCGGCGTCGCCCGCACCGAAATAGAGCATGCCGTCGGGGCCGAAGCGGAGATTGCCGCCGTTGTGGCCGCCCTGCAGCCAGGTGATGATCACGCGGCCGGTGGCGAGATCGAGGCGCGGAACGGGATCGGTGGTGACTTGAAAGCGAATGATCCGGGTGCCGTTCTCGCGGTTCTTCAGCCCTGAGGTTTTGGCGAGCGCCAGCACGTAGGCGAAGCGGTTCTCGGAAAATTTTGGGTGAAAGGTGAGCGAGAAGGCTTCGGTGAGTTCGCGATCAAAGCCGGAGACGTCACCGAATAAATCGGTTTTACCGGCGGTTTCGTCGGCGCGAAACGAGCGCAGCTTGCCGTAGCGTTCCACGACGACGAGCCGGTCGGTGCCGGGAAGCACGGCGATCTCGAGCGGTTGCTCGAACGTAAGTGCCGGAAACGCCCGCTCCACGCGATAAGGCGCCGGCGGCTCGGGCGTGCCGCGGACGGCGGAGCTGGTCCAGGGCACGCGCGACGACGGCGGCTGTGGGGAATCGGCAGCGAAGGCAACGAGCCCACCGAGTAACGCGGCGGGCGCAAGGCGGAGGAACGACAGGTTCATAACAGTGGTGCGGCGGCGAGGTTGGCGCGGATTCGCGCGACATGCTACCGTCAAAGTTTGTTGACCGCGACGCAAGCGAGACGTGGCCGTTGTCACCCACGTTTGCGGCGCATCGATCGGTGCAGTCGGCCGGATTACTTGCGGCGCAACGAAATCGCGAGCCAAGCGGGGCAGTCCTATTCGGGGCAGAGGGCGTCCCGCTACGCGCCGACGCCGACGAGCGGACGCACCGGACGAGATTTTAGTTCTTGGCCCGATCGGTCACGGCGAGGCGATCCATCTTTACACCGAGGACGCGAAGTTTCGCGCGGAGTTCGGCGTAGTCGACGCGCTGGACGGCGAGGTCGGCCTGGATGGCCAGCGACGCGGCGACGCCGGAGGCTTCGGCGAGGGTCATCCACACAGGCTCCATGCGGATCGAGGTCATCGCGATGTGACTCGCGGAACAGCAGACGGGGACGAAGAGGTTGCGACACTCGCGTTCGAGCGGGGTGATCGCGCGGTAGGGGATCTTGTAGATGCCGCGGTATTTCTCCTCGAGATAGAGCATCGAGAAGTCGCCGCCTTGGAGCGCGACTTTCCCGTCGAGCGGGTGCATCGCATAGGGCCAGTCGTCGACGCCGTAGGAGGCAAGGCCGATGGAGTCGCCCGGGTCGGTCGTGCCTTCCATGTCCTTTTGCGTGACGACGTAGCTCGAAATCATCCGGCGCGCCTCGCGCACGTAGAGTTGGTGCGGCCAGCCGGCGGTGTCGTCAAACTGGCCGGGCGCGAAGCCGACGGCCGCGGCGCGGGCCTTGAGTTTCTCCGGCGCCGAAGGGTCGGTGCGGAGGAAGTGGGTCATCCCGCGCATGAAGTCCTGCTGAAATTTCCAGATCCGGGCGCGCGTGGTCCAGTCGCCGTCGGGATAGGCGGCGTTGCAGCCGTAGACGGTGGGAGCGATGAGGCTGCGCGTGAGATTACCGGTATCGGGCGTGTGGACGCCTCCGGGCGTCTCCTCGTAAACCCCCAGTTTCCGCATGCGGCGGCCTTCGACTTTGATTTTTTGCGTGAAGGCGCGGCGGTAGAGTTCGAACGTGCGCGGGTCGTAGTCGTCGGGTGGATCAATGGGGAGTTGGTTCCGATCGAGCGTGAACTTCCAGCGGAAGCCGTAGCCCATCGTCAGCTTGTCTGCGCTGCCGATGGGGCCGGGCGTGTGGTCCTCCAGGAGAGGAAGCAGACCGCTGCGCGGATCGCCGGGCTTCACGTAGGGATCGATGTCATAGACGGCCATGGCGGGCCGCACGCCGGCCAGGGATTCGCCGTAGTGTTCGCGGGACTCGCGGCCGAAAGTGCAGCTCACGCCGGCTTTCGCCATGAGGTCGCCTTCATATGAACAGTCGATGAACATGCGCGCGCTCACCGTGACGGCGCCGGCCCGCTTGGGTTGGGCGATGGGACAGCCGAAGCGATCAGGTGGAGCGTGATCGAGGACGATGGAGGTGATCGCGGTGCCGTTTTTCGTGACAGAGGCGACGCGGTGTTCGTAGAGAATCTCGACGCCATGTTCCTTGGCGAGGTCGGCGAACATCCGGCGGTATTGCGGATCGGTGAGGCCGTCTTTGAGGATCTTTTTGGCCGAGCCTCCGGCGGCTTCGGAGCGACCCCAGTCGATGTGCACGAGTCCGCTGCCTGTCATGCCGCCCAGCCAGCGGCTCGGTTCGACCACGAGGACGCGACGGCCCTCGCGCGCGGCGGCGACGGCGGCGGCGATGCCCGCGGCGTTGCCGGCGTAGACGCATACGTCCGCAGTGCGGCTGCGACCATCGGCGGCGCGCAGCGCGGACGTGAGCGGAGCGGCGACCGCGGCGACCCCGAGCTGAGTCAGGAAGGAGCGGCGGTGCATGGCGGTCAGTCTATTACTTGGCCGGACGAGCGAGCCAACGCGCGGCATTTTCGATCACCTGCATCGGCTCCGTTTGTTTGAAAACCGGAAAAGTCTCATGGCCGGGACGGAAGTAGAAAACACGGCCCTGGCCGACGCGCCACACGCAGCCGCTGCGGAAATGTTCGCCCTTGTCCCAGCGCTCCTCGAAGACGACGGCGTCGGGGGTGGGAACGTGGAACGGCTCGTCATACATTTCCGTTCGCGAAACGTCCCACTTGAGCGGCAGGCCGGCCGCGATGGGATGCTGCGGGAGCAGCGTCGTGACGTGGCTCGGCGCGCCGTCGGCGCGATACGCCGGGAAAATGCAACCCGGCAGGGTGAGCTGCCACACGCCGTTTTCTTGGCGCAACGAAGGCGTCAGCGGCGCATCACGCTTGGGGACTTTGCCGAGCGGGTTTTCGTTGGAGTATTCGAACTTTGCAGTGGCGCGATCGGCCGCCGGGATTTGGGCGAGGGCGTCTTCCTTGGCGCGCTCCTGCATCAAACGAACGAACGGCCGGGCCCAGTGGGCGGAGTGCAGCGCGATAAATCCCAATCGGCCCTGCCGCACGCGGGCCACGAGGCGCTCCACGTTTTCGTCCGTGACGAACGGGTTCTTCTTGTGACTCCACCAGATGACAACGTCGGTGGCATCCAGCGTCGCCTCGTCCAGTCCCTGTCCGGGCGTCGTCAGAGAAACGTTCTTCACGACGAAGCCGGGTTGCGCCGCGAGGTGCGCCGCAATCGTCTCGCCGAGGAATTTGTCGCCGTAGGCTTTTTTCTGTTCTGGTTGTTGTTCGTCCCACACGAGCACCCGCACGTCGGCAGCATGGGCGAGCGCGAGGATTGAAAACCCGGCGCAAAGGAGGCGTTTTTTCATGAGGATTTTTTTTGGTCGATCAAAACGTTGAGGTGGCGGACAGCCGGAAGCTGCGTGGAGTGGTGTAGCTGAAATAGCGCGGGTAGCTCACGCGGGCGGGAGAAGAGATATCTCCTTCGCGGGCGCGCAGGCCGATCGTGTTGTAGAGCGGGGTGTCGTAGTTGAAGAGATTCGTGATCGAGAGGTTGAAGTCGATTTTGTGGCGGGCGATTTTCACCGGATAGCCGACGGTGGCGGTGCCGAGGAAGTAGGCTTTTTGCCAGACGACCGTGTAGGCATCGACCATCGGATCGTCGATGGCGAGGAGCGGGTTGGTCGGACTCACAACGGTATCGGCGCCGCGGTAGCCGATGACTTGCGGGCCGCGAAACTGCATGCCGTAGCCGAGGCGCAGGCCGGTGAGTTTGCCGCGGCTGAAGCGGTAGTCGCTGTAGGCGTTCGTCGTGTATTTCGTGAGGCGGTTGAGGAGCTGCGTGCCGCTGACCCAGTTGGCGCGACTGGCTTGGAGGGAGTTCCAGGCGTTGACGGTGGCGTTGAGGTCGGGCGAGTTGGCGGTGGTGATTCCGGGCTTGGCGATGGCGAGGCCGCTGGCGTCGAACTGAATGCCGGAGTCATCGAGGATCTGTTTGAACGCGGGGGTTTGGGCGTCGACCCACGCGCGTGTCTGGCGGTAGGCGTCGGTCTGCGAGGCGTCGGCGAGACCGACGTTGAGGGTGAGGCGCCAGCTGGGCGTGAGGTTGGCGACGGTCTCGAGTTCGTAGCCGCGACTGCGGCGGTTGAGGGTGTCGTTCCAGGCGATGGGCACGTCGCCGAGGCCGCGGCGGTTACGACCGTCGGAGCTGAGGTCGCCGACCGCGTTGGCGTTGATGAGGACCTGCAGATTACTGAAGCCGGAGGGCTGCGTGATCGAGGCGTCGTTTTCCTTCGACTCGTAGCGGCTGAGAGTGACGTAGAGCTTCGGACCGAAGGAGACGCGGAGGCCGTAGTCCTTGCCCTCGGACACCGAGGGCGGTGGCGTGCCGTAGTCGATGGTGGTTTTGGTGAAATCGGTGGGATTGAAGGTCTGGGCGTAATTGGCCCAGAGCGACACGCCCCAGCCGACGTTGAAGATGCCGCCGACGGATTTCGTGGGTTTCTTGGTGCTGGTGGGCGGTGGGTTGAAGTCGTCTTGGAAGCGGTCGTTGGCGTATTGGGCTTGGGCGACGCCCGACGTGTTGTCGCGCGGGCGGGTGGCGGGGGCGAGTTGGGCGGGGCCGGTGGGGCGGCCGGCGGCGTCCTTCGGAACGTAGGCGAGTTTGAAATAATCGGCGGGCGCGTCTGGGCGATAGATGAAGTGATCGCGGGTGAGGGAGCCGTAGCCGGCCGGATGATCGAGCGGGCGCAGGAAAAGGCGCTGACTGCGATCGACCTGGTCGGAGCGGAAGGCGCCGAGGAGAATCAGGCGTTTCTGCCAGAAAGAGAGATTCGCGGAGGCTTGGTAATATTTGGTGGTCGCATCGCTGAAGGTGGTGGCGTCGTTGCGATCAGAACCGAGGACCCAGCTCGGGTTGTAGGTGCGAGACGTGCCGGCAGTCGGGTCAACGAGAGTGATCTCTTTCATCTCGGTGAGTTCGCGTTCGCGCTGGTTCCAATAGTAGCGGTAGCGGAGCGTCTGCGTGCGCGTGCTGGTGACGAGACCCCACGCACGGGCGTCGGCGTCGACGGGGATCATGTAGTATTCGCGGGAGCGAAAAATCTCCTGATTTTCCCGGGCGCCGATGAGATTGGCGCGGAGATCGAACCAGCGGGTGTTTTTGCTGTAGGCTGCAGCGAAGCGGAGGGCGCGGTTGGTGGTGTCGACCTTCTGGCGCTCAGGACGGCTGAATTCGTTGTAGGGCTGGAGGAAGTTCGGGTTGGTGGCGCCGTCGGGGAGCAGGCGGTTGATGTCGATGTAGGTGTTTTGGTAGCCCTGATTCGTGTAGTAGTCGATCAGGCCATAGCTGAAGAGCTTGTTCACGGCGCCGGAGAGTTGGACGTTGAGGGATTCGCCGATCCGCTGATCGACGAACAGTGTGGCGTCGCGGAACCGGTTGATCGCGGTGGGATTCGGCCCGATATTGGTGAACGAACGGCTCGGGACCCGGAAAGCGGATCCTTGGATTGCGGCGTCGTAGATGCCCGGGGTGATCATCGGCGTGTCGATGAGCGGGCCGCCGTTGAAGCCGAGGTTACCGCCGCTGGCCGCGGTGACGCCGTTGACCGGGCGGTTGCCGCCGAAAAAGGTGGTCTGCATCATGCCCGTGTAGCTCAGCGCGGAGTTGAAGCCGCGGCCAGAGGCCGGCGACACGATCCACGCGTTAGTGCCGACGCGCGACGCACCGAAGGCGGACTGGGTGGGGAGCGTGGCGGGCTGGAGGCCGGAGTAAACCGTGCGGCCGTCCCACCCGGTGAAGGAATCGTTCAGGGCGTTCATGCCGGCGGTGACTTTTTGCTCGTAGTAGTCGCCGATGAGGGAAACGCGGGTGGTGCGCGTGGGCTCGACCGTGAGCGAGGGCGAGACGCCGCGACGCTGCGTGCGCTCCCAATCGCGGAAGGTGTGGGTGTCCTGCCACGTGGTGACGACGCGGGCGGCAACTTTGCTTTTCAAGGAGTAGTTGGCGTCGACGGTGGCGCGGAGCGAATCCCACGAGCCATACTCGGCGCGGACCTCGGTGGCGTTGCGGCCGAGCCGGGCGCTTTTTACGACGGCGTTGGACGTGCCGCTGATGGTGCCGGTGCCGAATAGGATCGAGTTGGGGCCGCGCGCGTAATCCATGCGCTCGAGGTTGTAGGTCGAGGGGTTGGAGCCGCCGGTGAAGAAGTTGCGGTTGACGGCATTGGAACCGACGCCGCGGATCGTGCTGCTGCCGGTGCCGCCGAAGAGTTGACCACCGCCATCGTCGGGCGTGGTCGTCGCACTGACGGTCCAGTTGATGGCCTCGTTGAGATCGCTGAGGTTGAGAGCGTCGAGAAACTCACGGGTCTGCACGGAGTAGGCGACGGGCGTGTCGACGAGATCGGTGGCCAAGCGTCCGCCGGCGAGGGAACTGGCAGCGACGAAGCCTTGGTCGCGGCTCGTGTTGACCTCGAAGGGAGAGAGGGTGACGAGCGGCCCCGTGGCAGGCGCGGGGGCCGGAGCGGTTTGTGCGTGGAGCGTGGAAAGTGCGGCGCAGAGGGTAAGGGCCGCGAGTCGGCGGAGGTGACCGGAGGCAGGGGAGGCAGGCATGATCGGGAGGGTGGTGAGCGACTCGCGGAAAGCGAGTTGGCGGCTGGATAGCGAAGAAAAAAAACGGGGCGCGGCCTGCCAGATGCCCCCTCGACGTTGCTGTTGACGGGATCACAAGTCGGATGATGCGGCAATGGCGCAGTGCGCGCTCGTGATTCCGAACACCATCGGCCTGGAGGAAATGAGAATACTTTCGCGGCGCGGAGAGATGCAGGCTGGGCCGGCGAAAACGTCACGGTGGAAGTGAGTGGCGCAACGCACCGGAAAACTTGACCCGGCACGGCTCCCCGCGCGGAGTGGTCAGGCTATCGTTCGCCATTCAACCTCTTCCCCACCCCATGATCCGCTTCCTGCTTCCCTTCGCGTTTCTCCTCTCCACCGCTACCGCGCTCCACGCCGAAAACTGGTCCAACTGGCGCGGGCCGCTGCACAATGGCTCCAGCCCCGAGAAGAACCTGCCCGCCACCTTCAGCAAAACGGAAAACGTGAAGTGGGCCGCCGAGATGCCGGGCATGTCGGCGGCGACGCCGGTGATTTGGGGCGACCGCGTTTTCGCCACGACCGCGGACGCGGCGACGAAGAAACAATCCGCGCTCTGCCTTGATCGCCGCACGGGCAAACAACTCTGGCGCGTGGAGATCAGCGAATTCACCACCGACGGCCAATACAGCAACTCGTGCTCCCCCTCGCCGATGACCGACGGGAAGATGGTCGTGTTCTTCTTCGGCACCGGCGATCTCGTCGCGTTCGATGTCGCCGGGAAAAAACTCTGGGAACGGAATATCGGGCCGTTCGCGTTTCAGTGGACGTTCTCCTCGAGCCCCCTCCTCCACGAGGGCCGGCTCATCATGCAGGTGCTGCAACGCGACGTCGCCGTGCGCGGCCAAGGCAAACCCACGGGCAACGAATCTTTCCTCCTCGCGATCGATCCCGCCACGGGAAAGGACCTGTGGCGGCACGTCCGCCCCTCCGACGCGGTGGCCGAATCGCGCGAGGCGTTCAGCACGCCGCTGCCCTTGGTCCACAACGGCCGCACCGAACTCGTCGTGGTTGGGGGCGACGCCATCACCGGCCACGATCCCGCAAACGGTCGCGAACTCTGGCGCTGGGGCACGTGGAACCCGACGAAGATCGGCCACTGGCGGCTCGTGCCCTCGCCCGCGTTCGGCGGCGGCGTCATCCTCGCGTGTGGCCCGAAAAACGCCCCGGTCTACGCCGTGAAAGCTGGCGGCAGCGGCGCCATCGCGACCAAGAGTCTCGCGTGGCAGAGCCACGTGCAGCCGACCGAAGACGCGGCCGAAGCCGCACCGACAAAGAACGAGCGCGACCTCTCCAGCGATGTGCCCACGCCGCTCTTCTACGAGGGAAAATTCTACATCCTGAACGGCACGAAGAAAAAACTCTACTGCGTGAACCCCGCCGACGGTGCCGTCGTGTGGAGCGGCGATCTCGGCGGCAAATCCGTCTTCCAAGCCTCGCCCACCGC
>JANNEY010000323.1:0-6855 GCA_031379235.1 Opitutaceae bacterium
GGGGTTCGGCGACCCCGCCCTACACCTGAGCTGAACTTTAAACTTCAAACCCGTGGCGGGCGTGCCAGTGGCGGGTCTCACCCGGGGCGAGCGTGAGCGCGAGGTAGGGTTCGACTGAGACGGTGTGGGCGTTGGCCCACACGGGACACTCGTTCGGCGGGTAGTTCACCTCGAAGGTCACGCGCTTCAGCTTGGGATGATCGAGCGAGAGCTTGAGTTCGCGGCCGGGCGGAAGCGTGAGCAGCGCGAACTGGCTGTCGTCCTTGGTGAGGAACGGCCGCTTGAACGTGAGCGCGCCCGCGGCGTCGATGGCGAACCCGGGATTCTCCGGGACGATCGTGCCCGCGGGCAGGGCGAGGTGTGCGCGGCCCGCGGTGAGGGCCCAGAACGGATGCGGAAACCATTCGAGCGCGAGGGGCGCGTCCCCGACATTCGTGAGTTGCGTGAGCGAGCTCACGGTGCGGCCGGCGAGTTCGATTTTGCGGGTGAGCTCGCAGGAGAAACCGGCATGGGCCTGCCGCGTTTGAAATACGAAGTGATCTGCCGCGGAGGTAATCGTCCAGGCGCAGGGTTGCACCAGCGTGCCGTTCTCCCGGCCACCCGGCGCGAGGGTGCCCGCGCCGATCGCGAGTCCCTGTTCATTGGCCCACGTGAAGGGCGTGCCGCTGCGCGAGCGGTGGCGAAACGACTCGGGGAGACCCTGGCCGTTGAAAGCGGTGGGATCGGCCTTGGGAAATTCCGGCCCACTGAGGAGCGGGCCGAGCTTTCGATCGTGCACCTGCCACGCGTAGCCGCCCGCACAGTAGCGCGCCCCGAGGCGCGCGGCATCGGCGACGGGATCAAGCAGGTCGAGACGCAGTTCGTGGTTTTCGAGGTGAAGCATCGAGAAAATCAACCGAATGAGGGGCCGAAAAAAGGCGCAAAAAAAATCATCCTGCGTTTGGGCCATTCAAGGCGCCTATAGGCGCACGGCCAATTTTCACCGGCCTCGCCAAACAATTTTTGCGCCTTTTTGCGACCCATGGATCCGGTGATCCGGTTCACTTCACGCGGCGCACGCGCACGGCCACGGAGTTTTCATTCAGCTTCAAGGCGAAGGCCCCGAGCGGGCGGGCTTCGATGCTAATGGTGGCGCCGAGAATCTCGTAGGGAATCGGCTCCACGCCTTCCCACACCTGTCCGGTATCGAGGGAGAAACGGTTCGCGCCCTGCCAGCCGGTGACCTTGGCGCGCATCGGCTCCATCGTGCGCCAGCTGGCATTGTCGCCCTTGCCGAGACCGAAAAAATCCCAGAAACGCGAGCGCGCCACGGCGTTTTCAACGGGACTCATGCCGGGCTCCGGCGTGAGCGATGGCGGCGTGGTGATGACCGCGATCACTTGGGCCTGAGTCCGAATCAGGGCCGCGTCGATCACGCCGATTTGGTCGGGGGTGAGTTGGTCGAGGCCGGCGCGTTTCCACTCGGCGTCGGTCAACACCTTCCTGAGTCCGGGGAACGTGGACTGGGCCAGGGCACTGGCCGTGATCAGCAGAGACAGCGCAAGCAGGCGGAGGGATTTCATGGGAAAATTAGGCAAGGCGGTCAGGTGGCGCGCAGCACGGCGCGACCGCCGCCATGCACCGCCGCGTAGAACGGATCGCCGGGCATGATGGTGCCGGCGCGCACGATTTCGCCGGTGAACGCCGATTTGTAGATCGCGGTGAGTAGCTCGATGGTGCGGCGCGCCTCGGGGCCGGAAGTGAGCGGGCGGCGGCCGGCATCCATGTCGGTCACGAGCGCGGTGAGTTGCGCCGCGTGCGTCGAGCCGACGTCGGGCGGAAAGCTCTGCCACGATTGCAACAGGCCTTCGTCCTGCGCGCCCGGCGCGAGCGTGAGCCGCCAGTTGTCCCGCGCGTAGCTGTAGAGGTGCGTGAGTTCGACGGTGGCCTTCTGGTAGTCGAGCCGGAGATAAGTTTCCTGCCGCGGGCTGAGCGCGCTGTTGACGACCGAGGCGACCGCGCGATTGGCAAACGTGACGATCGCCATCGAAACATCTTCGACCTCGATCGCGCGGTCGAGGGTGGCGGCCATCGCGCGGACTTCACTCCACTCGCCGAACAGGTGCAGCAGGTGATCCATCGCGTGAATGCCGAGGCCCATCGTGGGGCCGCCGAGCTCGGCCCACGTGCCGCGCCACGGGGCGGAGTAGTAGGCGGCATCGCGGAACCAAAGGGTGTTGCACACGGCGACGAGCGGCCGGCCCAGCTGTCCCGAGCCCGCGAGATCGCGGAGATGGGCGGTCGAGGAGGCGAAGCGCATTTGGAAAACGCATGCCGTGTAGCGGCCGGTGCGCTGCTCCGCGGCGGCGATGGTGTCGGCCTCGGCAAGTGAACCACAGAGGGGCTTTTCGCACCAGACCCAGGCGCCGGCCTCCATCGCCGCGATGCTCATGGCGACGTGCTGACCCGGCGGCGTGGCCACGATCACGAGATCGGGTTTTGTCGCGCGCAGCATCGACGCGTAGTCGGTGAATGATTCCGGGATCTTGTGACGTGCCGTGAAATCGCTGACCCGATTTGCGTCGAGATCCGCGGCGGCGACCAATTTTACCCGGCCCTGCATGGCCTCTACCGCGCGGACGTGCGCGTCGCCGATGCTGCCGGTGCCGGCGAGCACGGCGCGATAGGTTTTGAGGGGCTTGGACATGAGGCGACGGGCGGAGCGACGGAAGAAATGAGCAAAAGGCAGAGCCCCGCCGCACTCAAGCGGGGAGCGGGGAAATGTTTTCTGCGAACCGGAGGCCCGCCTCGGTTCACGCTACGCCGGCGAGCCGTAGGATTTTTTCGCCGGTGAGCCGTGTCTCCGCAGTCAAACTGTGCGGGGTTATGCCGCCGTAGATCGTGGCATACTCCTTGAATTTCTCCTGCGTGGCTTGCACGAATTCCGCGACGGGCCGCGTGTCGCCGCATAGCGCCATGATCTCGGGGAGCCAGCGATGACCGTAGCGGACGTGGTTCTGTTCGTCGTTGCGATCGAAGGCCAGGAGGGTGTCGGCCTCGAAGTCGTTCAACTCGCGCACGCGATCCATCACGAGCGCCTTGGTCGGAAAACTGCCGGCCTCAAATTCCATCGTCATCATCGCGTAGCGCTCGTGCGGCGGCATCTGCACGAGGATGGTGTAGAGATCGAGGGAGTGTTCGAGGGTCATCAAATCGACGCCGAGTTTCGGGAGCTGGCGAAATCCAAACTGGGAGTGCCGCGACTCATCCCAGAGATGCCGCGCCATGTCGTAGTGCAGATCGAAGGCGGCCTCGGGCGTGTCGTAGAAAATCGTCGCGAGGTAGTCCACCGCGTCCATTTCCATCATCAGCCAGACATAAACCATGAGGCGGATGACGCGCGCGTCCGTCTTCGGATCGACGAGCCACGGGCGGACGATGGGGGTTTCAGCGGGATCGAAACTGAAGACGCTGGAGCAGGTGGGATATTTGCCGCGATTGCAGGTCGGCGGATGCGCGTAGGCGCGGCGGGTGTGCGCCCACGAGAAATCAACGGGCAGCGGGACAGGGGCGCGTTCGCCAAACCAGCCGCCGAGATCGGCGAGGGCGGCAGTGAGGTGTGCGATCCAATTATTGGCGGCGTCGTGTGCCGTGGGGATCGGCGGTTTGAAACCGCCGTTCCGTTCCGCGGTGACGGCGAAGAAAGGCTCAATCTCGCGGGCATGGCGCTGCTCGTCGGCGATGAATTCTTCGACGAGCTTTTTCGACGGCCAGTCGGCGAGATGATCGGTGACGCGGAGATAGTGCGAGTAGGCTTCGAGCAGCGCGGGTTTGAGCACGCGGTAGAAACCGGCGAGCGCGACCGCGCCGTCGGTGGGCATCACGGCTTCGTTAAAGATCCGGCGGATCGAGTAGCGCACGCTCTCACTATTACCGAAGCCGCTCAGCTCGCGGCCTCGTTCGCGGAGGAAGCGTGCGTGACCGGCGGATTCCCACACGTGCTGACAGAGTAGGTATTTCAGCTCCGGCTCGCCGACGCGATAGATGAGGGTGGTTGCCGTGCGCACGAACTCGCGCTCGACCTCAAAGAGCAACCGGAGCAGCCGCGCCATGTCTTGCACGGCGGCCAGACGGCCCGTGGCGGGTGTAGCGGGTGATGTGGAAGTAGTGGAGGCGGCGACCATGCGGTTTCTGTCATCCTGAAATCAAACAAAGAAATTAACAGGAAGGGCGGGAAGATCGGAAAGGGGCTTCCCGTTCTTTCCGGCCTTCCTGTTATTTTCTGGAACGGTCCTGTCGGATGTTCGGTTCGGACAGAATGGCAGTCATGTGAGAGGCGTGGAGTGTTTCAGCAAATCCGCCCGCGTTTCCCGGCCGTCGTGTGGCCTGGCGGATTCACGCCGACCCAGCGTTCGTCGATCGGCTCGCTGGCGCGTTGGTAGCGGCTGTCGCTGGAGATGCGCAGGCGATTCTCGGTGCGGTTGTCGAGCGAAGCGTGGACGAGAAACATGCCGAACGTGATGAAATCGCCTGCGCGATATTCCGTCGTGAGCCAGCGACCGCCGAATTTATTGCGGAGCACGGGCGGGTTGTGCGAGAGCGTGCCACTGAAGGTCCACCCGAAGCCCTTGGCGCCGTTCTTGGCGTTGGCGACCTGCTCGGGTTTGTTTTCGCAGAAGGA
This sequence comes from Opitutaceae bacterium, assembly GCA_031379235.1. Lineage (GTDB taxonomy): Bacteria > Verrucomicrobiota > Verrucomicrobiia > Opitutales > Opitutaceae > ER46. The sequence continues at coordinate 4,661 of JANNEY010000323.1, forward strand.
ATCCACGTCGCGGTAAACGTAGTTTTCCAGCAGGTCCATGCGTTTGTGCGAACCTTCGAGGACGACGAGCCCGCCCAGTTCAAACGAGATGTCCCCGTAAGGCACCCAGCAGGTCATGTGGCGGTGTGTGCCGCGGCCCATGTAAGGCAGATCGCAGTGCGGGTTGGTGCCTTTGCCGGGCCCGATCGCGCGCAGCCAGGTGAAATCGTAGTGGCTGATTTCCTCGCCGTAGAAACGGCGGTAGAATTCCGCGAGGCGGCCGGAGTAGAGGAGGTTTTGGACGGCGGGATTGTTGTTCGTGACCTCGGGTTTGAAGGCATAGCCACCGCCCGGAGCCGCGTAGCCCTCGATGTGCGGGCGGCTGCGATCCGTCACGCCTTCGGCCGCGAGCCGCTCGGTCAGCGTGCTACGCGCGTGCAGCACTTCGTCGCGATCGAGGTAGCCCTTCATATAGAGGTAGCCGTCGGTGGCGAAGCGCTGGCGCAGTTCCACGACGTCGTCGGCCGCGTCGCTGGAATCGCGCAGCAGGCCGGCTTTGTCCTCGGCCATGTCGAGCGCGTGACCGTAGGAATAGAGCTGGGGCAGGGCGGTGAGGGTGCTCATGCGCCAAGATACTCGCATCGCGGCCGGCACAAAATGGTTGAACTGGGAGAACTCATGTAAATTTTGGGCGGTGATGGCCCGCCTCGTTCCGCCTCCCGATCAGCCTTGGCTGCAAAGCCCGTTGCGCACGGCCGCAGGTGAGCTCCAGCTCGCAGGCCGGCTGCGCAACGTCGCGGGCATCGATCCTGGGGCCATGCGAGTTTTGGGAAGCTATGCGCTGGTGCTGATGATCGAAGGCCGCGGCTATTATCGGGACGCGCGCGGGGCGGACCTCGCGCTCGAACCGGGTGACGCCGTAGTCGTTTTTCCTGAAATGGCACATGCCTACGGGCCGCAACCCGGCGAGGAATGGACGCAGGTGTATTTCGTTTTTTCCGGCCCGCAGTTCGATCTGTGGCGCAAGCTTGGGCTGCTCCGGCCGGAGCGGCCGGTGCTGCGCGTCGGCGCACCGAATCACTGGCAGCGCCGGCTGCACGCCGTCCTGGAAAACGAGCCGCGCGGTGCGACCGGTGCGCCATTGCGCGCGCTCGGTCACTTCCTCGACGTGCTCGCCGAGATGATCGCGATTGATGGCGACGCGACGAAGACGCCGGGGCGCGATGCGTGGCTGGAAAAAAGTTTGCGGCTGCTGGGCCACCGCGGCGCGGGCGGCTGGCTCACGCCGCAGGAGGTCGCGCGCGAGAGCGGTCTCAGCTACGAAAATTTCCGCAAGCGTTTCGTGCAATTGAGCGGGGAATCACCGGGGCAGTTTCAAAAACGCCGCCGCCTCGACTGGGCCTGCGCCGCGATCTACCAGGGTGAACACACGATCAAGCAGATCGCGGATGAGCTTGGGTTCTGCGACGTGTTTCATTTCTCCAAGGCTTTCAAGCAGGTCGTGGGCACGACGCCCTCGGACTACCGGCGGCGCGTGACGGGCGGGTGAGGATGTGGTCGGAGTAGGGCGCCTCTGACCCGCGCTACTTCAAACCTACGTCGTCCAGCCCTCGGGCCACGTCGTGCCGGGCACCGGCCGCCAGAAAATCCCCTTGTCGATCCGCGGCGCATGATGGCGATACGTCTCGGTGAGGCGGATTTTCGTGCGGAGATGATCGATGAGATTCTCGCCGTAGAAAAACGTGTTTTCCGCCACGCCGGAGACGACCATGAATTCCGTCGTCGTGGTTTCCATCAGCTCGATCAACCCGCGCGTGCTGGCGAGCTCGAGATCGATGGCGGCCTGGAGTTTCGCGAGGCACGCGGATTTTTTGGCGACGTCGGTTTCCGCGAGCCAGCCGTAGACACCCTCGCACCACGCGCAGACGTTGCGCAGTGACGTGGCCCAGTGCAGGTAGCCGCGCACCCGATCGCGCAGATCGACGAACACGGCCCGCGCCTCTGCACCCGCCGCGAGATTCGCGATGCGCTGATCGAGCGAGGCGACGAGCGCCCGCACCCGCGGCAGGAGCTCGCGGTCCATGTCGGTGGCCATCTTCGCGCCCGACTCGCGCGTGATGAGATCGAAGAGCACGTCCTTCCCGAGATCGTTCAGGCCGGGATTGTTGAACTGGAAGCAGCCGTGGCGCTCGTAGTAGTCGCGCTCGGCGGCGGGG
>JANNEY010000235.1:0-9949 GCA_031379235.1 Opitutaceae bacterium
GGATTATGCCCGGCGAGTTTGTCGCGATCACCGGACCTTCTGGCTCCGGAAAATCCACGCTACTCCATCTCCTCGGGCTCCTCGACCGCGCGGACCGCGGTATCTACCGCCTCGACGGCCGCGATGTCACCACCCTCGACGACGATGAACTGACGGTGATCCGCAACCGCAAGATTGGCTTCATCTTTCAAGCGGCCCCGATGCTGCCACGGCTCACCGCGGCGCAAAACGTGGCCGTGCCGCTGGTCTATCGCGGTGAGCGTCCGCGCCAGGCGCATGCCCAGGCGTGCCGGCTGCTCGCGCGGCTCGGCCTCGCCGCGTTTGTGCGCCACCGCCCCACCGAACTTTCCGGCGGCCAGCTCCAACGCGTCGCGATCGCGCGCGCGCTCATCGGTCGCCCCCGGCTGATTCTCGCCGACGAACCCACGTCCGCCCTCGATCCTCAAACCGCCGCCGAAACCATGAAGCTCATCCGCGCGCTGAGCCGGGAGTTCGAGGCCGCGCTCGTGCTCATCCCCCATGAGGTCAGCGATGCGCTGCAGGCCGAACGACGCCTAACCCTCGATCACGGCGGCCTGCAGGTGGCGCCGGACTTCGTCGGCACGGTTAGCCCGCTATGATCCATTTTTATCTCAACCTCCGTATCGCCTTCGGTGCGCTGCGCGAAGCCTGGCGACGCAACCTTCTCGCCCTCGCCGGTCTCGCCATCGGCGTCGGTGCGCTCGTGACGATGCTCGCCCTCGTCTTGATCGTCCGCGGCGAATCGCTGCGCCAATTTGATCATAGTGGGCTCGACGTGATCGCCCTCCGCAAAACCTCGTCCGCCGGCACCAGTCCCGCCCGCCGCCCGCCCGCGATCGACTTGGAACTCACCCGCCGGTTGGCCGCGGCGTTGCCCGCGTTGGAGCGCGTAGCACCCGTGATCGAGCGCAAGGGTGGCGTCGGTCTCGCCGGTCGCACCGTGCAGACGACGCTGCTCGGTGTCACCGAGTCGTTTTTCGATCTCAATCACCTCGCCGCGGCGGACGGGCGACTGCTCTCCGACCTCGATGCCTCCGGATCGTTCGTCGTCCTCGGCCGCGATCTTGCGACGAATCTTCGCGCCGGTGGTAACGCCCCGCTGGTTGGCCAACAAATTCTGGTCGAGGGCCGGCTGCTCACCATCGCCGGGGTGCTCGCGCCGGCGCAAGCCATCGGGCTGCACCAAGGCGACCTCAATCAAACCGTGCTGCTGCACGCGGAGACTTGTAGCCGCATCTTCGACGGCGCGGAAATTGGCGTCATCTACGCGCAACACCGCGACGAGGCGGTGGTGGCCGACGTGATTGCGGAGGCCGTGGGATTTTTGCAAACGAGCGTGGAAGGACTGGCGGTGCAGGCGACGAGCGCCGCCGAGCAAATCGCCGAGATGCACCGGCAGCTCCGGCTTTTTTCACTGCTGCTGGGCGCCACCGGTAGCCTCGCGCTTATCCTCGGCGGCACGGGAATCATGAACAGCCTCATGCTCGCCGTGGCCGAACGACGCACCGAAATCGGCCTGCGGCGGGCGCTCGGGGCGTTGCGCGGCGATATCCAAGCGCAGTTTCTCGCCGAGGCCGTGCTGGTATGCGGCGCGGGCGGCGTGCTCGGGGCCCCCCTTGGCATCGTCGCGACCAAAATCATCGCGACGCAAGCGAGCTGGGAGTTTGCCTTGCCTCCGGCGATTCCGCTGGCCGGCGTCGCGCTCGCGATGGCCGCCGGTGCCGTGGCGGGATTCTTGCCCGCGTTTCAAGCCGCACGACTCGAACCGATCACGGCCATGAAACCGGCCGCCTAGGGCACCTTGGCGAATTCCATGTCGAGCACGAGTTTTCGCTCGGCGCGGAGTGTGCTCAGATTAGAAAAAGTCGCGCTTACCTTGCCTTCGCTCACAACGAGAAATTCCGCCCCGACCGAGAGCAGCGTGCGGCTCGCGTCCGACGCGAGTAATTTCTCCGGGATGGCCCATTTGTCGCTCCGGCTCCGAAACCAACCCGGGCCAATCGTCCGGCGCGGTGCCGCCGGATCATTCATGCCGCTGCCCTCCACGACGATGGTGCCCTCGGACTCGCGGCGCATTTCGGAACGGTAGAGCACCAGCGTCGTTGGCTCGGCCACATCACGCCAGCCAATGGTGACCGCGCCGGAGGCGGGGCGCTTTTTTGGAAAATCAATCTGGGTGGAGAAGAGCGCCGCCGGCGTGCGCACGGTGCCGATCTCGTGGCGGGCGCCGTCGGGCAGCACGAGCACGAAGCGGTAGTCCGTCGCGGGCGCCACCGGCACCTTGGGATCTTCGTCGAGCGAATAGGAAGGATAACGGTCGTAGTAGTTGCCCCGGCCAACGTGGAATTTCATGGCGACGCCATTGACCTCGATTTTCACGTCAGGGCGCTCGATATCGCCGCCGCCCACCTTGCCCAGCACGGCGCGGATGCTCGTCCGCGCGTGGTTGGAGTCGCCGGTCAGCACCGTGTGGTCTTCGACCGCAATCTTGACCCGCAGCTCGGCGAGCGACGCGGGAATTTCTTTGGACGTAGGCGAACAACCAAGCATTGAGAGCAGCGACATGGCGAAGAGGAGGGAGCGGAGACGGGAAAACATGAGGGACGAAGTGCGGCCATTGTAACGCAAACCGCCTCGGCCGGCAGCGGGCCGAACGGTTACGGGCCAAGCGGCCACTGGCCGGGATGGTTTCCCCTCCGCATAATGCACGGATGCTTCGGACTGTTTTTCCCTTGCTCTGCCTCACTCTCCTCACGCCCGCCCTCATGCCCGCCTCAGACTCCAGCCTGCACCCGCACGGAAAAAAAATCACCGCCGGCGAAATTCATTTCACACTGCGCGACGCGGCATGCGTCGGCGAGGACTTCGCTGTCGAGTGCGTCTACCGGCCTTACCGCGAACGCGACGTGATCAAGCACCGCAGCCTGCAGCTGCTCGACTCACTATTTCGCAGCGGCTCGGGCAATTTCATCAACGTCCAGCGGGAGGAGTTTCACAGCGTGCGTCAGCAAATCCGGGCCACGGACACGACCGCGAAGTTCACCGTCGCGCTGCGCGATCCTGACGCGGCGCACGAGGCCTACCAGCTAGCCAGCGTGCGCATCGTGAGCAGCCGCGCCGGCACGCTGGAGTTTGAACGCTGGTTCGACGCCGTGCCCGCGCTCGATTCCGGTTTCGGTTTCACCTGCACGGCCGAGGCGCTGCGCGGCGCGATTCGGCCCAGCGGTCTCGGCGCCCTGCCGCTGCGCGGATCGCTTCCGCTCTGGCCGACGCTGCGCACGGTGGACATTACGTTTGCGTCGGTAGAGACGCCGACCGTGCAACTCTGGGACGCCATGGCCAAGCACCACTGGGACGGCTGGCGGCAGGCGACGCCGCAGGCCTGGCCCGGCGGCCGCTCCACCGTCGCGCGTCACATCGGCGGCCCGACCGTGTGGCGCGCCAATGACTATCACGCCTATGCGCCCGCGAGTGAGCCACCGGTCGCGCGACCCGTGCCGCCCGCCGGCGCGCTGCCCGGCGTGGCGTTGGAGATATACTGGCCCGAAGGCGACACGCTCGAGTTTCCCGAGGTGCGCTTCGATCAACCCGCCGACATGATCGCCTTGCCGCTTGCCCGGCTCACTCCGCGCGCCGGCGAGCTGCTCGCGACGAGCATGACGCTCCGCCCCGGAGTCGAGCACGGCTCGCTGACCGCTGCGGAATGGGATGAACTCGCCGACATCGCGACCGCGCCGAACGATGTCGCCGTGACCACAAAGATGAAGACCACGGCCGAGGGAAAAGACGTGATGGTAATCCACCGCGGCAAACTGCGCGAACCCTGGCTCTGCATCTTCGGCGTCGAGTATGACGAAGAGCGCCGCAGCGTCCTCACCTCGCTGGTGCTGAATCCTGCACCTTGGAGCGGGCCGTTGCCGGAGTAACGGCCTTTACGCCGGGAGAAAGTCCAGCGCCTCCCGCCTCCGCCAGGAGCATCAAGCCAACGCTCGACGTGGCCCAAAGCGTTCGGTAGTGATGCTGCGACTTGCGGCGGCTGCGTTTGTTTGTTCGCCGCAGGTTATCACCACAAAGTTCACCAACCTCAGCTCCCGTTCCCATGAAATCCCGTCTCACCTCCCTCGCGCTCGCCGCGACCCTCGTTGCTCTGTTCGCCGGTTGCGGCAAGCAGGAGACAGCCGCTCCCGCCGCCGCGGCCCCGACCGCCGCCAGCACTCCTGCCGCCAAGGACATGAAGGCCACCGCCGAAAAAATGGCCGATCAGGGCAAGCAGGCCGCCGCCAGTCTCTCCGCCGACATGACGAAGCAGGCGCAGGGCGCCATCGACAAGGCCAAGAGCCTCATCGGCGAAAAGAAATATCAGGAGGCCATCACCTCGCTGCAGGCGCTCGCCGCGAGCAAGCTCAGCCCCGAGCACAAGAAGACCGTCGATGACCTCCTCGCGCAGGCCCAGAAACTCATGTCGAGCGACATGGGGAAGGCCGTCCAGGGCGTGATGAAGAAATAATCCGCCACCCCGCCCCGCCATTGGGCGAACTCACTCCCGGCCGGCATTGATTGCCGCCGGGATTTTTTCTGCCCAAGTTGCTGCCCTTCCATGAACGTCTCCGGCCGCCCCATGCGCACCATCTGGCCCACGCCAGATGGCGCCGTCGTCGAGATCATCGACCAAACGCGACTGCCGCACGCGCTGACCACCGTGCGGCTCGCGACGCTCGACGAGGCCGCGCACGCCATCCGCGCGATGCTCGTCCGCGGCGCACCGCTCATCGGCGCGACGGCCGCGTGGGGACTCTGGCTCGCTTTGCGCACCGACGCTTCCGACGCCGGCCTCGCACACGCGCACGCCACGCTGCTCGCGACTCGGCCCACCGCCGTAAATCTCCGCTGGGCGCTCGACCGGGTGCGCGCACGAGTCGCGCCGCTCGACCCGGTGGCACGGGCGGAGGCAGCTCGGCGGCTCGCGGTTGAAATTTGCGACGAGGATGTCGCGCTCAACCGCGGCATCGCCACCGCTGGTCTGCCGCTAATTCGTGCCATCGCCGCGCACAAGCCGCCCGGCGCACGCGTCAATATTCTCACGCACTGCAACGCCGGCTGGCTCGCCACCGTCGATGTCGGCACGGCCACCGCGCCCATCTATGCAGCGCATGACGCCGGCCTTCCGATTCACGTCTGGGTCGACGAGACGCGGCCCCGCAATCAAGGCGCGAGCCTCACCGCGTGGGAATTGCTGAATCACGGCGTTCCCCATACTGTCATCGCCGACAACGCCGGTGGGCATTTGATGCAACACGGGCAAGTCGACCTCGTGATTGTCGGCACCGACCGCACGACGGCCACCGGCGATGTCTGCAACAAGATCGGCACCTACCTCAAAGCGCTCGCCGCACACGACAACGGCGTGCCGTTCTACGTCGCTGCGCCCTCGCCGAGCATCGACTGGACGTTGCACGACGGCCTCCGCGAAATCCCCATCGAGGAACGCAGCTCGCGCGAGCTCACGCACATCTCCGGTCGCCTGCCCGATGGCAGCGTCGCGACCGTCGCGCTCCTGCCGGACGGAAGCACCGCCGCCAATCCCGCCTTCGACGTCACGCCCGCACGTCTTGTCACCGGCCTCATCACCGAGCGCGGCATCTGCGCCGCCAACGCCGACGCGATGCGAAAACTCTTCCCCGAAAAATGACCTCAATCGGACGGACCATAGCTTGTCATCGCGAGGAGCGCAGCGACGTGGCGATCCATCTGAAATATAAGCTGGATTGCCACGCCCGCCGAGTCGGGCTCGCAATGACAAATCAAATCATGCCTCCACCCACATTTCCCGCCATCCAGCTCCCGTTGCGCGAGGAGATCATTTCCACCTGCCGCCAGCTCGGCCCGCTCGGCCTCAACCAAGGCACCTCCGGCAACGTGAGCGTGCGCGCGAGCGCCGACCCTGCCGACGGTTTTCTCCTCACACCGACCTCGCTCGACTACGCCGCGATGCAGCCCGCCGATCTCGTGCACGTCGCGCCCGACGGCAACTGCACCGGCCCGCGCCGTCCGTCGAGCGAACTTCCCTTCCACCTCGCGATCATGCGCGCGCGGCCCGATGCCCGCGCCATTCTCCACACGCACAGCACACACGCCACCGCCGTCTCCTGCCTGCGCCGCGGCATACCGGCGCTGCACTACCTCGTCGCGCTCTTCGGCGGCACCGACATCCGCTGCGCCGACTACGCGACGTTCGGCACCGACGCACTCTCGGCTAACATCGTCCACGCCCTTGTCGGCCGCCGCGCCGCGCTTCTCGCCAACCACGGCCTTATCGTCATTGGCGACACCCTGGCCCACGCGCTCTCGCTCGCCGTCGAAGCCGAACAACTCGCCAAACTCTACCTCGCCACCCTCGCCACCGGCGTCCCGCCCGTGATCCTCGACGATGCAGAAATCGCCCGCGTTGCTGAACGTTTCCGCGCCTACGGATATCGGCCGGTGGAGTAAAAAACCTTCGCCTCATCCGGACAATGTCAGGCCGCCAGTCGCATGAAAGTTCCCGCCTACATTCGGAATCATGAGTCCGTGGTTAGCTTCTTCGAGCGCTGGCCGTCATTCCACGACGCCAACGTTCTCGTTTGTGAGGTGGCGGCAGACTCGATCCGCATCACACTCCACACTTGGCTGATGACCGGCCAATTGGATGGGAAAGGGTATTTCGTGCTGCGGAATCACGCGCTGGTGACATTTCACTTCGACGGCGTTCACACGGTTCAGATGGGAGCATTCGAGGCAGGCAACATCTTGTTCGGGTTGGAGATTTCACCTTGCTCCGATTCTGCCTCATTTCACGTGGAGCTCGATTCTGTCATAGATAAGTCCGGATCATTCTCGGCTCAGTCAGGTGAGGTTATTTCTGTCATTCCATGCACTCGCGACGGGAAAGCACTCTAGCAAGGGACTGAGTTCCTTGCCCGCCCTCAGCTCAAATCCCGAATGCTCCCGAATTGCGGGTCGAACAGGCGCTGGTAGGTGCGGACGATCATGCCGTCGGTGAGGCCGGCGAGCCAGTCGCAGATTTGGCGGGCCTTGCCGCCGGGGGTCGTCTCGGCGTCGATCAGGCGGCCGACGCGCGGCGGCAGAATGCGAATCACGCGCGGGCCGGGCTCAACGTAGTTTTGCCAGCACGAATTCCAGAGTTCGAAGAGCACGCGCCGGGCTTTGTGCTCCATCTGCTGGAGCTGCGGGCTCTCGAAGATGATGTCGTTGGCCATCTTTTTGTAGAACGCCGCCTCGCGCTCCGCCGCGGGCGCGACGACCAGTTCGAAACGGTAGCGGTTGGTCCGCGCCGACATAAAGTTCGCGCGCTCGCGCAGTCGCGTCGCCTTGATGAAGTCCCCAATCTTCTGCGAAAACACGTTCTCCAGCCGGTCGCCGCGAATCGCCGCGAAAAGCTGGTCGAGCCAGCGCTGGCGCTCCGCATCAAGCGCCTCGTCCGCGGACCAAGCCTCGATGCGCTCGACAGTGAGGAAGCCGGCTTTCACACCGTCCACGATATCGTTGAGCGAGTAAGCCGCGTCGTCGGCCCAATCCATGATCTGGCACTCGACACTCTTGAAGGCGTTGAGTTTTTCGCCCGCATGCAATTCGGCGGGAACCGCGGCGGCGCCGAAAACAAATGCGCGGTGCCGCTCCTGCGGGTCGTAGAGGAAGTGGTTGGTCGGCGGCGCGGGAAACTCGCGGAATAGTTTTTTGTATTTCAGCACGCCGTCGAGGAGCGCGCGCGTCGGCGCCATGCCGCGCACGCCGGCCTCGTTCTGGTAAATCGTTTCGGTGAGGAGATGGAGCGTCTGCGCGTTGCCCTCGAAGCCGCCCCATTTCACCATTAGTTCCTGCAGCGTCCGCTCGCCCGAGTGGCCGAACGGCGGATGCCCGAGATCGTGCGCGAGACACACGGCCTCGACGAGATCGCTGTCGATGTGGAAGTCGGCGCGCAGCGGCGCGCCGCGCGAGCGCAGAAAGGCGCAGATCGAGCGCCCGATCTGCGCGACCTCCATCGAGTGCGTGAGCCGCGTGCGGTAGAAGTCATATTCGCCGGAGAGGAAGACCTGCGTCTTCGACTGCAGTTTTCGAAACGCGTGCGCGTGGATGATCCGGTCGCGGTCCATCTGGAACGGCGTGCGGTAGTCGGCCTTGCGCCCCCCGCCGAGCGGCTCGCTGTCGAAGGCGTTGTAGAACCGGTTGGTCATCGCTGTGGGAAGAGAGCCGGAGCGAAACGGGAAACCACAGATGAAACAATCCCTCCTTTTCGCTTTCGAAGAATCACTCACCCACTCACACTGCGCGTCGTTTTCCACTGAGCCTCACGCTCCTCCCCCACCCTATGCCCCACGCCACGTTTGCCACCCCGCTTGGCCTTTGCGCGATCGCGTGGAGCGACGCCGGCCTCACGCGTTTTCTCCTGCCCGATCCGGAACGCCCGCCGGGTGGCGGCACCGAGACCGAACCGCCGCCATGGATTGCCGCCGTCGTCGCCCGCGTGCAACGCCACCTCAAGGGCGAGGCACAGGATTTTTCGGACGTGAGCTATGATTTCACCCGCGTGACGGAGTTTGTCGCTGCCGTGCTGCGCGCCACACTCACCGTGAAGTCGGGTCACACCGCGACCTACGGCGAGCTCGCCGAAGCCATCGGCCAGCCGCCAGCCGGCAGCCGCGCCGTCGGCACGGCCCTCGGCGAAAACCCTTGGCCACTCCTCATCCCCTGTCATCGGGTCGTCGCCGCCAGCGGTAAGATGACGGGCTTCTCCGGGCCCGGCGGAGTCGCAACAAAAGCCCGGCTGCTCGCGCTCGAGGGCGCGCAGTTGCTGTAGGTCGGGCTTTACGCCCGGCGGGTTTGCGCCGAGCGTCGGGACAAAATCCAATCCACGATGACTCCGCTTTCCCCCGCTACGATTCGCCGTTTGGAAAAATCCGCGCGCGCCGCCGCAAAAAGATCGTATTCGCCCTACTCGAAATTTCCCGTCGGTGCGGCCGTGCTCACGGGTTCGGGTAAAGTCTACACCGGCTGCAACGTGGAAAACGCCTCCTACGGTTTGTGCAATTGCGCGGAACGCACCGCGATTTTTTCCGCCGTCGCGGCAGGTGAGCATGAAATTCGTGCCGTCGCCGTCTTCACGCCGACCCCCGAGCCCACGATGCCCTGCGGCGCGTGCCGCCAGGTAATCAACGAATTCGGCCCCAGCGCGATCATCGCTAGTGTCTGCAGCTCCAAAAGCCGAATTGAGACCACGCTCGATGCGCTGTTACCCGCAGCGTTCGGCCCCAAAGATCTCCACTAGGGAAACCCGCCGGGGCTCTTGGCTGGCTCAGCCCGCAGAAAAGAAATCCCGCACGTGCGCTGCGACGTGGTGGCGCGGCACTTCACTTTCCTCGCGCGTAGTGAGGTCGCGGACTTTGACCACGCCCTTGGCGAGTTCATCGCCGCCATAGATCAGCGCGAGCTTCGCGCCCGACTCGGCGGCGGCCTTGAATTGTTTCCCAAACGCCACCTCCTTCATCGGATAGTCCACGCGAAAGCCCGCCGCGCGCAGCGCGTGGATGTCGCCAAACGCCGCGAGCCGTTCTGCTTCGCCACCGATGACGCAATAAACATCGGGTGCCTGCACTATCGTCGGCATCAAGCCGCGTTGCTCGAGCAGGAGCGCAAACGTCATGTCGCCAATTGCGAAGCCGACGGCAGGCAGTGCGGGACCGCCGAGCTTCTGCACGAGATCGTCATAGCGCCCACCGCCCGCAAGCGCGCGCAGCTCACCTTTGCGATCGAACGCTTCAAAGACAAAGCCGGTGTAATATGCGAGCCCACGCACGACACCGAGATCGACGGCGACAAAGCGAGTCAGGCCCATGGCATCGAGGGCACCGAGTAATTTTTTCCAATCCGCGAG
>JANNEY010000342.1:0-2357 GCA_031379235.1 Opitutaceae bacterium
CCCCCCCCCCCCCCCCGCTACCACAGCCGCGATCGCCTGTGCCGTTTGCTCGCTCACGTTTTCTGTCCCCGTCACGCTCCGCGCCGCCCAGCCCGCGCCACCGGGGACGCTTGGCGCGGAGACCGACCAGCTCTTCACCGTCGGCCGCCAGCTCTTCGAGATTTTCGCCCCCGCCGAGATCAAGGCGCAGTATGATTTCCCCACGAAGGAGCGATGGGACGCGCTCGTCGCGAAATTCCAACGTGCGCTAGAAGGCGATTCGGTCGAGGATCTTGCCGCCTGCGCCGCCGAGGGTCGGCAGGCGCTCGACGCGCTCCGCCTCGTGCCCGGCTACGAGGATCTCGCCGACTGGCTGGAGCAGCGCATCGATTCCTTCGAGGGCGCGCGCCAAGCGCTCCCGCCGGTCCGGCCCCCGCCGCAGCGTCCGGGCCCGCCTCCTCCCGCGATTTTTCAACCCGTGCCGCACTACCAACTCTGGCTCGCGCGCGTGCAGTCCCGCCCCGCGCCGGCGCGTGCGGCCACCCTCATGCCGCGCCTTCGCGCCGCGTTTGTCGCCGAGGGCGTGCCGCCCGAACTCGCCTGGATCGCCGAGGCCGAAAGCTCACTCAATCCCGTGGCGCGCAGCCCGGTGGGCGCGAAAGGACTTTTCCAGTTCATGCCCGACACCGCCAAGGCGATGGGCCTCTCGACGTTGCTCCCCGACGAGCGCACCGACCCGGAAAAATCCGCGCATGCCGCCGCGCGCTACCTGCGGCACTTGCACGGCCGCTTCGGTAATTGGGCGCTCGTGCTTGCCGCCTACAACGCCGGCGAAGGCCGCGTGAGTCGCACGTTGGCGAAGCACGGCGCGACGAGCTTCACCGCCATCGCCGAACAACTCCCCGCCGAGACCCGCATGTATGTCCCCAAAGTGTGCGCCCTCATCGCCACGCGCGCGGGGGTGTCGCCGGAGCAAATCGCTGCGCCGGCGCGGTTGCCAAAAAGCTAGCGGATAAAACAGGTTCGCCAGCGGCGCCGGGCCGCGTTTGCTGGCGGCATGGGTTTTTTCAATCGCTTCTCCGCTAAGAAAACGGAGCCGGTGCCGTCTTCTGCGGTGACGCCGAGCGATGCGTCGGCCGCGGCGATCCCGTCAGCCGCGGCGCCCGTGGCCGGAGTCGGCGTCAAACCCCGCCTCGCCGCGGCCCGCGAAAAAATTCAGGCCAAGGATTTGCCGGGCGCGCTCGCGATTTATGAGGAGGTGCTGGCCGGTGGAGCCGGCGATCGCGCGGATGTGTTGGTGGCGATTTCGGGCGATCTCGGATCGCACGGGCACGTGGCGGAGATCATCGATCTCATCGCGCCGCGCTATGATGCGGACCGGCATGGGCCGGCGACGGGACTGAATCTGCTGCAGGCTTATCTCGCGCTCGGCCAGGCCGACGCCGCTCAGCACGTGCTCGACATCCTTTTCGCGCTCAACCGGCCCGAGCTGGAAGATCGCCTACACGGATTTTCCAATGCCATCGCCGAGCTGCTCGCCGCGCCCGAACCGGCCTCCGCCGCACTGGCGCCGGGTCTGCCAGGCGACGTGCCGAAACTCGGGCTCATCACGATTAGTAAACCGATTTGGTTCTACGGCCTCGAGTCGCTCGAGGCCCGGTTGCTGCCGCCAAAGGAAGGCCGGCTGCGGCGCATCGCGTTTGCGCAGCTCGCGCTGCCGGGGCGCGCGGCCAAACCGATGGTGGGTGAGCCCGCGGGGCAGCCGGCGGACGAGCTCACGCGACTCGCGCGCGGGCTGCCGCTCTGGTTTGCGGAGACGTTCTATTTTTCCCCGACTTACAGCCCGGTGGCGGCCATCGCGCTTCTGACCGCGGCACCGGGCGAGAGCCGGCTCGTCGATTTCGGCACCGAATGGTCGCTCGAAAATCTCCGGCAACTGGTCGACACCACCGACGGCGGACTCGACTACATCGTGAGCGGGGCGCTGCGCGCCGTGGCCGGCGACTACGAAGTGCGGTTGCGCGTGTGGGAGGTAAAGTCGTTTCGTGAGCGCAAGACGTTCAGCGCGCGCTGGACGCCGGGCACCGCCGACACCGCGCTCACGCAACTGCACGCGCAACTCCGCGCCTTTATGGAATGGTCGCCGGCAAGCGCGGCCTTCGCCTACACCATTCCAACGCAGCCTCGCGCGTGGCTCGATACATTGGATGCCTCGCTGGGTTTGTTTCTCTTGGAGAAAAAAGTGCTGCTCGCCACGCAGCTTGCCTGCGTCGAACCGGACGCGGCGGCGGTGGCGGCGCGCGCCGCCGGCGGCGAGGCGGCGTCGCAGGGCGATCACACGCGGCGCGCCCCCGCCCCCCAGGTCGGAATCGGCGGGG
>JANNEY010000381.1:0-3693 GCA_031379235.1 Opitutaceae bacterium
CAGGGTTCTCGACAAACCTCGGCGGGCAGGGACGCCCGCCGCTACACCCATCTCGCCACGCTTCAATGAACCTAATTCATGCCGTGATCTAAAATTATTCACGGCCTGAATGACGCCGCTGGCGTGAACGCTGCTAATCCCGCTGCGTTCGCGCATGAAACTCTCTCAATTCAAGGAATCCGGCCACTGGCCCACGCTACTCACGTCGTTTCTCTACTTCGACGTGAGTTTCATGGTCTGGACTATCCTCGGGGCCCTCGGGGCTCTGATCGCGCCCGACTTGGGACTCAACGCGCAGGAGAAATTTCTCATGGTGTCCACGCCGATTCTTTCCGGCGCGTTTCTCCGCATCGTCCTAAGCCTCCTCGTCGATCGCATCGGCACGAAGAACACCGGGATCATCGCGCAGCTAGTCGTTATGGCCGGCCTTGCCGTGGCCTGGCAGACCGGCATTTCTACCCTCGGTCAGGCGCTGGCCCTCGGCCTCGTGCTCGGGCTCGCGGGCGCGAGCTTCGCCGTCGCCCTGCCGCAATCGGGCCGGTGGTATCCGCCGCACATGCAGGGCGTCGTGCTTGGGCTCGCGGGTGCCGGCAACATCGGGGTCGTCATCGATCACCTGGCCGCGCCGCGCATCGCCGCTGCTTGGGGCTGGCAGGCGGTCTTTGGCGCCGCGTTGATTCCTCTCGCGGCCGCCTTCGTGCTCTACGTCGTATTTTCGAAGGAACCTCCCGGTGAGTTCAAAAAGAAGAAACTATCCGACTACGTGACGCTCCTGCGCCAACGCGATGCCCACTGGTTCTGTCTTTTCTACACCATCAGTTTCGGCGGTTTCGTCGGTCTCGCCACGGCGTTCGCGATCTATTTCCGCGATGAGTTTGGCCTGCAGCCGGTGCAGGCGGGCGAGTTCGCCGCGTTCTGCACGCTCGTCGGCGCGCTGGGCCGGCCCGTGGGCGGCGCGCTCGCCGATCGGCTCGGCGGCATTCGTGCCCTCGGCATTTTCTACACGGTCGCCGGACTCGCACTCGTGCTCGCCGCCCTTTCGCGCAACCTCTGGATGTGTGGCGGCGCGTTTTTCATCGCCTCGGGTGCCTTCGGGATGTGCAACGGATCCGTTTTCCAATTGCTGCCCCAGCGTTTCGCGAAGGACATCGGTGTGATGACCGGTCTCGTCGGTTGCGGCGGCGGCATCGGTGGCTTCGTGCTCGGCATGTTGTTCGGCTCTTCCAAAGAGCACACCGGCAGCTACGTCACGGGCATCTTGCTTTTCGCCGGACTTTGCGGCGTGGCGCTCATCGGGCTCAAGCTTGTCAAGATCCGCTGGCGCACTACGTGGGGCGCCCTCGCCGCCGCCCGGATCTGAGTGCGAGCGCGCGCTCGCTCGGGCGCCGGCAAATCTTCACCGTTGGACCATGAACGTCCACTTTACCGGCCACGCGCTCGCCCGCGCCGACGACGCCGCCTGTGATGACGCTTGGATTGTGCGTGAGCGCGCGGGCAAAACGTTCGCCGCCGTCGCCGACGGCGTCGGCTCAGCCCGCGAGGGCGGCGCCGCGGCGCGTCGGGCCGTCGAAATGCTGGCCGATTTCTGTCTTTCGCGTCCGCGCAACTGGAGCCCGCGCCGCGCCCTCGCGGAATTCACGGCGCAAATTAATCGCCAGCTGCACAGTGAATCACTCACCCGCCACGGTCAGCCCGAACTCGCCTGCACCCTCAGCGCCGTGCTGTTGGAAGATGGTCGGCTCTACGGTTGCAATGTCGGCGACTCGCCCGTTTTCCACTGGGGCCGGGGTCGGCTCACGCAACTTTCCCACGCGCACGTCGTCGCCGAACCGCAGTTGGCCCATGTGCTCACCCAGGCCATCGGACTGGCGGCGGAAGTTGAACCGCACTTCTTCGAAACCGAACTGGCCACGGGTGACATCGTGGTGCTGTGCTCCGACGGTGTGACCAACGTGCTCACGCCCAAGCGTCTCACCGAACTTCTCTCCCGCCAAGCCACCGCGCGCTCGCTCGTCGTCAGCGCGCGCACTGCCACCGAGGAGAATCTTGAGCTCCGCGACGATACTTGCGCCGTCGTCCTCGAATTCGCCGCCGGTTCTCCTCTCGGCGACCCCACGCGGCGACCACTCGAAGTCATTCCCACGCTCCGCGCCGGCACCGTGATCGACGGCTTCCACCTCGTGCGCCCGCTCGGCGGCAATAAACGCGTGTGGCTCGCGGAGAATCCCACGAACGACGCCACGCCGCGCGCCGTCCTCAAATTCCCCGCTGCGGAGGCCATCGACACCGAGGCGGTGCGCGATGCTTTTGTGCACGAGGTGCGCACCGCGCTCCGGCTCGCCTCTCCTGATCTGGTGCGCGCGTGGGTCCCCGACGGTCCCGTCCTGCGCTGCTACGCGATGGAATTCGTCAACGCGCCCACCCTCCGCTCCGCCCTCCTCATCGCACGCGTCGGGGTCGAGGACGCACGCGAGCTCGCGCGTTTTCTCCTGCGGGTCGGCCAGTTTCTCCTCAGCCACGATCTCGCGCACGGCGACATCAAGCCCGACAATATCCTCGTCCTGCGTGAAGCCGCCGGCACCGCCTTCCGCCTGCTCGATCTCGGCAGCGCGGCGGAAGTATTCTCCGTCACCTCGCGCGCGGGGACCGCGAGCTACCTCGCGCCGGAACGCTTTCGCGGCGGCCCGCTGTCCGAACGCACGGAGATTTTCGCCATCGGGGTCACGCTCTACGAAGCACTCACCGGCACCTATCCCTACGGCGAGATCGAGCGTTTCCAGAACCCGCGCTTCGAAACTCCGCCGCGCCGTCTCACAAAGCTCAACCCCGCCGTGCCCGCGTGGCTCGATTCCGTCGTCCTCCGCGCCCTCGATCCTGCGCCGGAGCGCCGCTATCAGAATTTCTCCGAGATGGCCTACGACCTAGTCCACCCTGAGCGGGTCACGCGGCACCATCGCAAGGACGCACCGTTGCTGGAGCGCAATCCCCTGCGGTTCTACAAGGCGCTCAGCGCCGGGCTATTTTTGGTGGTGCTCACCCTGCTCTACCTCCTGCTGCGCCGTTAGAGCATTTTCAATAAGACTGTAGCCGAAAGCCAACGCCCCGAACCGAGTTGAACAGGAAGAACGGGGACTTCGGGAAGCGAAGCTCCGCTCTTTCCGGCCTTCCCGATCTTCCTGTTTCGCTCCCCTGTTTATTATTCCGATCGGGGAATGTCGGCTACAGTTTTTCTGAAACCGCCGTTAGCATGAGCACTCCTCATTATTCAGACCAAAACAATTCACTATTTTAATCCATAGCGCCTCGGCCGATGGCACCGCCCCTGCTAAAATGCCGTGTGCCTGCCGAGCCCGCCGTCCAATCCAACTCACAACTGCCGCAGCCGTTTACCGCTGAGCAGAAGGAGTATCTCGCGGGCTTTATGGCCGGAGTCGGCACGGGCGGCCTGCTTCCTTTTGTCGGCCAGACCGCGACCGGCCAGTTGGCTGCGGTCGCAGGCGGGGCCGCGACGACCAATCTCGCCGCTCCTCCCGCTGAAGACACCATTTTCGGCACGCCGCTCGGTGATCTCTGCAAGGAGGAGCGCTGGAAATACGACGAGAACCCTCTCGATGCGTGGGAGCGACTGCTCGCGCACGCCGAAGCCGACAAATTTCCCGACGCCGAGAACACCTATCGATTCAAGTTTCACGG
>JANNEY010000385.1:0-6583 GCA_031379235.1 Opitutaceae bacterium
CCCCGCCCTACACCCGGAACAACGCGGCTCAGAATTTCGGCAGCGTCTCCCCGCACTCCGGATCGAGCGGTGTGCGCGTGCCCACGGCGTCGACCGGGTGCGTGAACAAATATTTCCAGACCGCCTCGTGGATGAAATCACCCTGCGCGTTTTTTCCGGCGGCACTGCCCGGTTGCACGGAGCTGTGGGCGCGCTTGGCGTCGCCTTTGACGTCGAACTTCGTGATGAGCCGGCGTGAATTTCCGAACGGTGCCGCGCTCGCGTCGACATCCGTGATCGGCCCGAAGGCGTGCAAGCCAAGCATCTGCCACGAGCGGCAGTAGTGGTCGCCCGTCCAGCCGCTATCGAGCACGTGGCTGAAACCGAAGAAACGGTTGGCCGGCGTGGCAGAGGGGAAGCCCTGCCAGCTCTCCAGCTGATCGCGCGGACCGCAGAACATCACCACGCGATCGACGCGCTGATGCACGGCGAAGCGTGCGGCTGAGGTCGCGCCGTGCGACGAGCCGGCCATGATGACTTTGTCCCAGCGCAGGCCGTTGCCGTCCGCGGTGAGAAACTGTTCCCAGCGACCCTGCGGATGTTCCTGCGCGAGCCAGCGCACGAATTGAAAGGCGCGCTCCATCATCCCGTCGGGTTTCGGGATGGTGCAAAGCGGCGAGACATCTTCGCCGGTCGTCGCCTCAAGCCGCATTTTGCCGAGGCTGGTGCCGTCATCGCGCGCCTTCGTCGGAATAATGCCAAACCATTTGTTGGCGTAGTGAACTTGGATGGCATGCAGCCCGTAATCGCCGAGGCGATCGAAGAGCGGGGCGCCGTAGCCCATCAGCCAGATCACGAGCCGGCCCCGCGGGGCGACGCGCGTGTCGACGACCGCGTGCTCGAGATCCTGCACCTTGCCGTCCTTGGCCTTGAAAACGAAATCAATTTCCGGGTGTTCCTTGGTCCGCGGGTCAATCGCGCTGGCGCGCTGGGTGAGGTGATAGCGTTGCGGGGTTTTGTCCGCGTAGGCGGGGACCGTGGGCTCGGCGGCTTGGGTTGCGGCGCAGAGCAGGGCGAGAACGCAGAGGTAACGTTGCATGGGATGGGGAAGACGGAGCACAATTTTCTAGCGGCCTATTTTCCCATGGGAAAGGGCAGACACGAAGAATCTATTTAGATAGAACTGCCCTTTGATACTGACGCAGCGGCCTGAAAGGAGGGCGGATCTCTGACTGCCCTACCTCAGCCGGAGAATTGCAGTCGAGGGGGAGCGCGTTGCCCTCAACGCGCCTGGGCTGCGAGGTAGATCCTGAAAGCGCGTTGGGGGCAACGCGCTCCACCTTCCGCTCACTCGTCGTCCGTGCATGCGCTCGTTCGACTGCAACGTTCCGGCGCAGAGGCTCTGTCTCTTCTCTGGGTAAGCCTCAATAGGCGCTGGCCTACCGGGTCTGCGCGGGGTAGCGCCGCAGGTCGAGGGTGTGTTTACCCTCGGGCGGAAAATCGATCTTGGGAATGAAGCGCGATTGGCCGAGAGTCGCGGTCCAGGGTTGCCAGCGCTCGGTGCGCCGCGCCGCGGCCTCGGCGTCATTCGCCGGCACGGCCGGGTAAGGTGAATGGGTGGGATTCCACACGTGCCAGCGCGCGGCGGCGATGACGGTGAGCGATTCGCGATCCACCCATTCGAGGAGAAGCGGGGCGTGCACCGGAATGTGCGGCTGTAGGGAGGGCGTGAGGTAAAAGGCGCGATAGCGGATCCCGCAAGCGGCGGCGCCGTCGGCTGTGGCGCGAAATTCGCACGGTAGGCCGTTGACGAGCAGGAGGCCGGTTTCGAGGAGCTTGGCGTCCGAGATGCGGGCTTCGAGACGGTCGAGACTGGAGTCGACCGTGCGCGCGACCGTGCCGGCGTTGGGTGATTCGCCGAGGAGCGGCCACGCTTCGAGGGCCTGGCGAAATTGCACCGTGAATGTCTTTTTGGTTTTCGTTTCAACGTCCTCAAGCGCGACGGAAAATTCGCCGATTTTCGGGAAGCGGAATTCCCACGGCGTGCGCAGCCACTCGGGATCGAACGCGATCCCGTGCTCCTGCAGATCAGCGCAGATGACCGCGAGGTCCTCCCAGACGAAAGCGGGAAGAAAGAAACGATCGTGGAGTTCGCCGGCCCAGCGGACGAACGGCGCCTTGAACGGCGCGGCGGCGAGGCGGGCGAGGATGGCGCGGATGAAGAGGGCCGTGGTGGATTGGACGGCGGCGGCGGGATGCGTTTCGAACGCGCGGAATTCGACGAGGCCGAGGCGGCCGTTGGGCGCGTAAGGGTTCCAGAGTTTGTCGACGCTGATCTCGGCGCGGTGCGTGTTGCCCGAGCGATCCATCAGGAGATCGCGGAAGAGCAGATCGAAGAGCGGCAGGTTGGGGGGGCGGCCGAAATTCTCCGCGCCGACGCACGCGATCTCGAGTTCGTAGAGAGCTTCGAAGGTGGACTCGTCGATGCGCGGGGCTTGCGAGCTGGGGCCGAGGTAGGAGCCGGTGAAGGCGTAGCTGAGCGCGGGGTGATGCTGCCAGTAGCGGATGACCGACGGCAGCAGCGCGGGGAACGCGAAGAACGGTGAGAGCAGTCCGACGGGGCCGCCGAACACGAGATGGGCGCCGCCGCCGGTGCCGACTTCACGGCCGTTGAACTGGAGCTTGCGCGCGCTGAGGCCGCAGGCCGCGGCCGCGGCGTAGAGTTGCCCGAGCTGCGCATCGTAGTCGGCCCACGTGGCGCAGGGAGTGAGATTGATTTCGAGCACGCCGGGATCACTGGCGAGCCCGATGGTGGGGAGCTTCGCATCGGGCGGGGGCGCGTAGCCGGCGAGGACGACGTCGCGCAGCTTGAGGGTGGCGAGCGCGTTCTCGATCGCGACGAGCAGCGTGAGATAACTCGCGAGCAGCTGCGGGGGGACGAAGATCGTGAGGGTGCCCGTTTTGATTTCCGCCGTGAGGGCGCGGCGGAGATTTTTTTCACCGAGAGAACCGAGCGGGAGGCGGAGGCCGGCCGGACTGTCGCCGGGAAAAAGGGGCAGCGGGCCGGAGCCGAGGGCGGTGCGCCAATCGTCGGTGACCCATGTGCCCGTGGAGTGGTCGAGCGGCAGGACGTAGCCGATGATGGCGGTGGGCGCGGCCGGTTCGGCGAGCGGAAGCGCTGGCGCGGTGGGCAACGCGAGCGAAGTCGCGAGAGCGGCGAGGAATTTTTTGGTGTCCGCGACGGTGTGCGTGCCGGGTTCGGTGTCGGCGCGGAGGCGCGTGACGTCGCGCCAGATGGGCTGCTGGTCGGCGCGGCTTTGCACGAGGAGAGTCCAGCGCGGCAACGGCTCGCCGGGATAGTGTTTACCGGAGGTTTCGAGAATCACGGCGCCGGGCGCGGCGGTGCGAACGAGCTCGCGCGCGAGCTTGCGGGCGTAGGCGAGTTTCGTCGGACCGAGCGCGGCGTTCTGCCACTCGGCCCCGCTGGGCGAAACGGGCACGAACGTGGGCTCGCCGCCCATCGTGAGCAGGACCCCGGATCGCGCTAGCGAAGCCTCAACCGCGGTGCCGCAGGCCAGGATGTCTTTCCAGACAGGGTTGGAATGGATCGGCGTGGGCATTTTTAGAGGCGATCGATCGTGAGCTGAATTGTAAGCTGCGACGTGACGCCGGGCGGGCCGTAGTAACTGCCTTGCACGGGACTGACCGTTTCAGCAGCAGCCGCGTGAGCGACGGGCACGTAAGCGTCGTTGCAGAAGACGGCGCGCGTCGGATCGAGGCCGCGCCAGCCGGCCCCGGGGAGATAGACCTCCGCCCAGGCGTGCGTGGTGGCGGGAAGCGGATTCACGACACCGGGGGGCGGTGGTTCATACAAATAACCGCTGACGAACCGGGCTGCGAGGCCGAGCAGGCGGCAAAGCTCGATGAAAAATACGGCGTAGTCGCGGCACGAACCACCGCCCCGCGCGAGCGTGGTGCCGATTGATTGGATGCCTTCCTCGTCGCGGCGCGTGTAGCTGAGGGCGTGGCGCACGGCAGAGTTGAGGGCCGTGAGAAACGACACCGTTTCCGAAGGCGGGGTGGCGAGGTGCTGAACGAACCAAGCCCGCAGCGCCGCGGCGTCGGTGTCGGTGCGGAGCGTGAGGCATGAGACGAGAGCCGTTTGTTCGGGGGCGTCGTAGGCGAAGGGGAACGAGAGCGCAGACGGCTTCAGGAAAAAATCGAACGGGTTCTCGTCGAGCGTCTCCACGAGGACCTCGCTGTGAAACTCAAGCCGGCTGCCCATGGCCTCGGGCGCGAAGTAGGCCCAGTCGAGGGCATTATCCTGCGGGTCGTGGGTCGCGATCCGGCGCGCCGTCGGCGTAATCGCCAGGTCGAAGCTATGCAGCTTCTGACGCGACGTTTCCCGTGGGCGCAAGTAGAGCGCGTGCGGCGTAAAGGTGACGGGTTGCGAGTAATCGTAACGGGTGAGATGGCGAATGCGGAGAAACATGGCGTTCCGTGGTTTGGCAGAGGCGGTGGAACGAGCTGGCCGCGGCTACGGTGCGAGCACCGCCGAGTTATGCGGGGTTTCACGAACGGAGACCACGACTTTCATGCTGCGGTTCGGCAGGCCCCGGTAGGTTCCACGCACCGGGGAGATGTCCGCAAAGTCACGGCCGACGGCGATCTTCACGTAGCGCTCGTCGGCTACACGGTCGTGCGTGGAATCGAAGGCGGCCCAGCCGAAGCCGGGAATCCACGCTTCAATCCACGCATGCGACGCCTCGATTTCACCGGGCCGCCGGGTGGTGTCGAAAAAATATCCGCTGACGTAGCGCGCCGGGATGCCCAGGCTCCGGCAGAGGCCGAGGTGGACATGGGCAAAATCCTGGCACACGCCCATGCGAAGTTTTAACACATCGGTAGCCTTCGTGTTTACGCCCGTGGTCTTGGGCCGGTAGGCAAAACGCCGGTGGACGTGGGCACCGAGGCGGCGCACGTCGTTCCACACATCGCTGCGGCCCTCGGCCAGCGCATCCTGTGCTTCGCGCCAGAGTTCCACGTCCAGCGGCACGTAGTGGGAGCTGTTGTAGAATTCGGCGAGCATCTCGCGCTCCTCCGAGCGCTCCAGTTCGGTGAACGGGGCGCGGGGGACGAGGCGGCGCGCCGGCATCGGGGTCGTCTCGACGGTCGAAATCGCCTCGATCGCGAGTTTCCGGTGATCTTCGATGACTTCGAAGTGGTGCACCACGTTGCCGTAGAAATCCTCGTAGTGCCGCGAGTTCGTGGTCGGCGTGAGGCAGAGCTTAAATTCGTGGCAGCGCTGGTTCTCGTCGTCCACTGGGCGCAGGCGCACTTCGTTGAAGCTGTCGTGCGCCTTACCGGCGTAGGTGAACGTGGTGCGATGGATAATGCGAAGTTGCATGAACTCGGGCTCGCGTTAACTCAGCTTTCGCAATGCAGGCACGAGTCGACGGAGCCGCGGAGAATCGGACTCACTGTTGCTGCTGCTGCTGTTGGTCTTCGCCCGAGGATTCCGCTGGATAGAACATGGTCGTCTCCACCACGGCGTTGCTGACGGTATCGAGGGCGGTTTGAATCTCGGTGAGAAATTCATGGAGCCCCTGATTCAACACCTCGGTGATCGTGAGAGACTGAAGATTGGCGAGCAAGCGACGCGAAGCGCGACCCGCTTCGGACTGGGGCCGCGCGCCCGTTTCGCCTAGGATGCGGCGCAGAAAATCGTCGACCTGGGCGACGCAGAAATGAATCGAGCGGGGAAACGAATCGGAAAAAATGAGAAACTCCGCCGCTTTCCACGGCAGGATTTCCCGCACGTGATAGCGCCGGTAGGCTTCGAGCGCGGAGGCGGAACGCAGCACCGCCTGCCACTGGGCGGTGTCGACGGCGCCGCCAACGTCCGTCGCACTGGGGAGGAGGATATGATATTTGACGTCGAGGATGCGCGTCGTCTGGTCGGCGCGTTCGAGGTATTTCCCGAATTCGATGAACTCCCAGCCCTCGGAGCGCGAGTAGGTCGAAGCCGTCAGGCCCTGAAACAGATGCGAGGCCTGTTTGATTTGACCGAAAAATTCCGTGGGGCTGTCGGCCCACACCGCGGCCGTGGTCCGCGATTTTAGAAATAAGTGGAGCTCGTTGATCGCCTCCCACATCTCGACCGAAATCTGATCGCGAATCATACGGGCGTTTTCCCGCGCGGCATAGACGCAGGCAAAAATCGAATTAGGGTTCTTCAGGTCGAACGCGAGAAACTCGGTGACGGTGCGACTATCGGCAGTGGCGTAGAGCTTGGCGAAGGCCTCTTCGTCCCCCGTGCTGAGAATCAGCGAATCCCAGTGTTGGTTGAGCTTGGAGTCGGCGACGTTTTGGAAATCGACGAGGAACTGGAGATTGACCTCCAGGAGCCGGGCGGTGTTTTCCGCCCGCTCGATGTAGCGGCTCATCCAATAAAGCGAATGCGCCACGCGGGACAGCATGGTGGTGGCCTGTAGACGCGTGGCCTGGAGCGAGGAGGTCTTGGCAGCCATGGTTATTCGTCTCCGCGCAGGACCCACGTGTCCTTCGAGCCGCCGCCTTGGGACGAATTGACGACCAGCGAGCC
>JANNEY010000481.1:0-2113 GCA_031379235.1 Opitutaceae bacterium
CTCCGGGCACGCCAAGGCCGGTGTCGACACCCGCGAACGCCGCGAACCGCGCGTCACCCACCGGCAGTCCGCGCGCCCACGCCAACGCGGCTTTGGCATCCACCGCGGCCCACGTCTGACCGATGGCGGTATATAAGACCCACCGGTCACGCCCTTCGGGCAATTCCCGCAGCCAGCCCACCGCGGCATCCGCGTCGCTCCGCGCCCAGGCCGCCGCGGCAAAAACCAAAACCTCGTCCCGCGCCGCCCGCGCCGGCAGCGCCAGCAGCCGCTCGATCGTCGGCCGTGCATTCGTGCGCACCAGTTCATTGGCTACCGTCCGCCGGGCCAGCGCCGCCGCCGCGGGATCGGCGAGGTCGAGGGCCCAGTGGAGCACCGCGCCCGGCTCCCGCTGCGCCCAAACGCGCGCCGCGCGTTCCAGCACCGTCTCGCGGGCCGGGCCCTCCGGCAGCACGGGCGCAAACGCCGCCGCCGTCGCCGCATCTTGTTCGGCCAGCACCATCCCGAGCGCCAGCTGCAGTCGCAAACGTGCCGCCGGTTCCGCCACCGCCTCGATCGCGCGCAACGCGCCGGAAAAATCCCGCTGCTGCGCGCGCGCCAGCGCCCCGGCGAGCACATTGGCTTCACTCGCCGCGGCCACCGCCGGCGCCGTCGCCGGCAGCATGGTCGGCATGGCCGGCGGTCGCACCGGCGGATGCTCTCCGGGTGCGGCGACAAACGCACAGCCCCCGACCAGCGCGCCGACCGCACCGAGCAAAAGCTCCCGAGAATAATTCCGCCAAATGTTCATCCGCCCAAAATTGTTTCCCGCACTTAAACGCCACGGCCACCCAGCGCAACCCGCCCGATGATTCGCCCGCGATCCGCACGGGCACACCGTTGACCGTGGCTCGATCGCCAAGGCTACATTCACAGGTCGCTCCGCGACCGAACAAACGCTGATTTGCACTCGATCAGCGCCCGATTCCGCCTGCATCGTTGACAGCCCCTCGCCCCACCCTATTGCCTCTCGCCTTTCGCGCGCCCGCGCGTCGTTCCATTTATCCACCCAATCCCTCCTCAACATGGCCGCTAAATCCAAAGCCAAGAAACCCGCGAAGGCCAAAGCCTCGCCTGCCAAGAAATCCGCCTCCAAGGGCCCGAAATACGTCTACACGTGGGGCGCCGGTCGCGCCGACGGTAATGGTTCGATGAAGAACCTCCTCGGCGGCAAGGGCGCCAATCTCGCCGAGATGACGCGCATCAATCTCCCCGTGCCTCCCGGTTTCACGATCACGACCGAGGTCTGCACTTACTACTACGCCAACAAGCGCACCTATCCCACCTCGCTCCAGGCGCAGATGGAAGCCGGCGTGGTCAACATGGAAAAAATCATGGGCACGAAGTTCGGCGCCACCTCCGGCATGCCGCTCCTCGTCGCCGTCCGCTCGGGCGCCCGCGACTCGATGCCCGGCATGATGGACACGATTCTCAATCTCGGTCTCAACGACCAGAGCGTCGTCGCCCTCGAGCAGGCCACCGGCAACGCCCGCTTTGCCTACGACTGTTATCGCCGTTTCATCCAGATGTATGGCGACGTCGTCATGGGCGTGCAGAAGCGCGAAGGCGAAGATCACGATCCTTTCGAGCACACGATCCACTCGTTCAAGCACGAGGTTTACCACGGTGACACCGAGGACTCCAAACTCACCGCCGCCGATCAGCAGGAACTGATTAAGCGCTTCAAGGCCCTGATCAAGGATCGCACCGGAAAGGCGTTCCCCAACAACCCGTGGGACCAGCTCCGCGGCGCCGCCGGCGCCGTGTTCGGCTCGTGGATGAACGACCGCGCCAAGGTTTACCGCGCGAAATACAACATTCCCTCTGAGTGGGGCACCGCCGTAAACGTGCAGGCGATGGTCTTCGGCAACACCGGTGACACCTCCGGCTCCGGCGTCGCTTTCACCCGCAATCCGGCGAACGGCGTCAACGAATTCTACGGCGAGTTCCTCGTCAACGCGCAGGGCGAAGACGTCGTCGCCGGCGTCCGCACACCCGAGCCCGTCATCAAGTTAAAGGACGTGATGCCGAAATCCTACGCCGAACTGCTCAAGGTTCGGGCCACGCTTGAGAA
>JANNEY010000492.1:0-4259 GCA_031379235.1 Opitutaceae bacterium
CATGCTCGGTCGCGCGCCGGAAGCCGACACCGAGCTCACCTACGCGCTGCGCCTTGCGTTGAAAAACCACGCGCGCGAAGCCGGCGCCGCCACATTGGCAGCTTGGGCGGCCGCGAGCGCGGGCGATGCCACGCGTGTCGCCGATCTTGCCCTTGCCCTCAGCACGCCGGCAGCGGCGCAGTTTCTCATCGGTCACGTGAGTGCGGCAAAGACGCCGGACGCGCGCATCGGCGATTTCGCGAAACACATCGCGCTACAACTGCCCGCCGATGAATTCGAGACGTTCGCTTCGCTCCTAAAGCCGCTCGGCACCGCACCGGCCGCTCAACGCCTCATCGCCGCCGAGGGCCTTGCCACGATCGCCGCGAAACCCGGTCGCACGCTGCACGAGGACGTCGCGGCGTGGATGCAGCGCGAACTCTTCGCCGCGCTCGACGGGCGCGCGGCGGAGTCTGTCCGTGCGAGCAACGCCCTTCGCCCGCTCAAACTCGCCGAGGCCGCCGCTCCGCTGCGTCGTCGCGCGCTTGCCGCCTCTGCCGCGGAGAGTGCCCGCGCCGCCGCACTCCGTGCCCTCGTGCCCGGCGAACTGGAGACCGAGGAGACCGCGACCGCTGTCCTCGCCAGCAACGCCCCGCAGGCCGCCCGCCGCGCCGCGGCCGATGTGCTCGGCGCCTCCGCCACGCCCGGCCCCGCCGCGCGCGCGGCACTCACCGGCGCTTTCGCCACCGCGTCCGCCGATCTCGCGCTCGGTCTCGCCATCGCGCTCGCGAAGAGCGACGCCGGCGCCGCCGATCTCCTTGACCTCGCGGCGAGCGGGCGCGTGCGGGCCACGTTGCTCAAGCACCGCTATGTCACGACCCAGCTCGAAAAACGCCCCGCCGCCATCCGCGAGCGCGCGGCCGAACTCACGCGCGCCGCGCCGTCCGAGGACGCGCGCCTCGACGCCGTCATCGCCGCGCGGCTCGGTGCCGCGGGCAACCACAAGCCCGACGCCGCACGCGGCGCGCCACTCTTCACGCAGCACTGCGCCGCATGTCACCGCTTTCGCGACGCCGGCGGCAACGTCGGCCCGAGCCTCGATGGCATCGGCTCGCGCCCGCTCCCCCGCCTCGTCGAGGATATCCTGGACCCGAGCCGCAACGTCGATCCGATCTTCCGCCTCACCACGGTCACGCTGAAAAGCGGCGAAACGAAATCCGGCATGAATCTACGCGAGGAGAACTCGAGCATCGCCCTGACGGATCCCACCACGGCGCAGAACATCCTCATCGCGAAAGCGGACATCGCTGCGACCGCCGCTTCCGCCATTTCGCCGATGCCCGCCGCCTTCGAGACCGCGCTCACCGAAACGCAATTTTTCGACCTGCTGGAATTTCTGCGCACCCCGGCGAATTAGTCGGTCGTCGTCGCGAAGGGGCTCGCGTTGTTTTGCCAGCGCCGACTAAGCCGCCGCTGATGCGCGAGCCAAG
Organism: Opitutaceae bacterium; assembly: GCA_031379235.1. GTDB lineage: Bacteria > Verrucomicrobiota > Verrucomicrobiia > Opitutales > Opitutaceae > ER46. The sequence goes on from JANNEY010000492.1 coordinate 1,470, forward strand.
AGGCGGACGCCTCGTCCGCGATCGTGGCGGCCAACCGTGTTTGGATCGTGACGCCCCAGCGTTTTTCGCCGACGCTTCGCCTCGCCCCTCCCCCACAACCGGCCGCGACGAGCCCGCCAGATTGGCGCCGCGGCTTGATCCCATCCTTCATGAGTCTGCCGTCCCCTGCCCGCGATCGCGCGCATGCCCCTCGCTTTCCCCGTGTTTTCCTTTTCGCCACGCTGGCCGCCGCACTCGTGCCGCACGCCGGCCTACGCGGCCAGGCGGCCCCGGCTCCCGTCATTTCCCCGGTCGCGCCACCCGCCGCGGCAGACAAAACCGTGACCGAACTCCAAAAATATTTCGTCACCGACGACAAGCTCGCGCCCTTCTCCGGCGCCAACGTCGACATCCCGCGCACCGTCGACGACGTGCAGCCCTACTACTTCTACGACGCCCGCGAGATTGAATTTTCCGGCGCGACCAACATTGAGGATTTTCTCCGGCAGAACATGTCGATGGACACCTCCGCCGCCAGCGAGAGCCAAAACCTTTTCATCGGCGGCAATCCCAGCAGCGTGAATCTCCGCGGCCTGGGCGACGGCCAGACGCTCATCCTCATCAACGGCCGCCGCGCACCCGCCGGCAATCTCTCGCTCAACGGCGGCGGCTCCCAGGCCAACCTCAACGCCATCCCCATGGGCGCCGTCGATCGCATCGAAGTCCTCCCCGCCAGCGCCGGCGCCATCTACGGCGGCAATGCCGTCGGCGGCGTCATCAACGTCATCCTCAAGCGCGACTACCAAGGCGGCCAGGTGCGCGGCACCTATCAAAATCCCGACGACACCGACGCGCCCGTGCGCCGCTTCGATTCCAGCTACGGCTTCGCACTCGAGCGCGGCCGCACCCGCGTGACGCTCAGCACGAGTTACTCGGACGCCAAGCTCCTCGTGCACCAGGATCGGCCGTTCATGAACCGCTACGAGAAACGGATTTTCCAAAACACCGGGCTCGGCACCAACGCCGCCGTGCTGCCCGTCGGCGCCACGCCCAACATCCGTAACGCCGTCGCCACGACAAATCTCGTGCTCAAACACGGCGGGGGTTCGCTCGGTTCGCCCATCACGTTTATTCCCTACGGCATCACGCCGAACACATCGTTCACCGATCTCGCCGCCGGCCTCCGCACCAACGCCGGCCAATACAACCAGGACCGTGGCGCCTACAGCCGGCAGTTTCTCGGCGGCTCGCTGGCGGAGTTGGGCCAGGGCCAGCGTTCGAAAAGTTTCAGTGTCACCGTCCGCCGCGAGATGAACTCCAACCTCGAGGTAAACGTCGACTTCATGCTCTCCGGCTTCGGCCAAGCGCGCAACGCGAACACCTTTCAGACGCAAGCCGTCGCCGCCGCCGCGCCGAGCAACCCGTTCACTACCGCCGTCAACGTCTGGGCACCCATCCCCGGCGAGTGGCCGCAATGGGGCGCCAACGTCACGCGCGCCCTCACCCTTGGGTTCGTGCAAAAACTTCCGCGCGGCTGGCGGGCGCAGGGCGACTACACGTGGAATAGCACCAGCAACGCTTTCTACGCACGTCGCGCCGGCACCACGCTCGCCACCGCCGACATCACCGCCGCGCTCAACGCCGGCCGCCTCAATCCGTTTCTCGACACCACGCTCTACCCCTACGATCTCTCGCCCTATCAGGGACTCTACAGCTTCACCGGCAAAGGCGGCTCCAACAGCGTCGCCCTCCGCGCCGCCGGCCCCGTCTGGCGGCTCCCCGGCGGCGCACCCCGCGTGAGCATCGGGCTCGAACACCTCCAGCAGGGCCAGAAAGATTCGAGGCGTTACGAGACGTTTGATAATTTCCCCAACCGCAACACGCAGGTGCAGGGCCTCGGCAAAAGCCAGATCACGAACAGCGGTTTTCTCGAGGCGCAGATTCCGGTGATCGGTGACGCCAACAAACTTCCGCTCGTCCGCCAGCTCAGCCTCCAACTCGCCGCGCGCACCGAGGACTACGAGGTGCGCACCGGCACCGCCTCGATAACCATTTTGCCCAAGCCCGCCGTGACACCCGTCATTCGCAGCAACAAGGCCAACTACCTCACCACGAAACCCACCGCTGGCCTTTCCTACAAGCCCACCACCTGGCTGCAACTGCGCGCCAGCGTCGGCCGCGGCTTCACGCCGCCGCGCTACTCGCAGCTCGTCCTCGACCCCACGCCCTCCGCCACCGCCATCAACATCGTCGATGCGAAGCGCGGCGGTGCCCGCACGCCCGTCTTCACCGTCGCTGGCGGCAATCCCGATCTCACGCCCGAATCATCCGAGACGACCACCACCGGCCTCGTTTTCCAGCCGGAATCCGGCTGGTTCAAGGGCCTGCGCGTTTCCGTGGACTACAACTTCACGCGCACGCAGGACAACATCGGCACGCTCACCACGCAGCAAATCGTGGACTTCGAGGCGCAATACCCCGACCGCATCGACCGCGCCGCTCCCGTCGCCGGTGATCCGTTTCCCGTCGGCCTGATCGAGACCGTCAACATCAGTCCGCTGAATCTGCTGAAAGCCTACGTCGAGACCTTCGACGTGAAGGCCAATTACCGCCTGTCCACTTCGCGCCGCGGCACGCTCCAACTCGCCTCGATCGCCACCTTCGGCAATCACTACAAGCGCAAGACCTCCCTCACCCAGCCGATGATCGAATACGCCAACATCAGCGGCTACCCGCTGAAGTTCATGGGCAACACCAGCCTCACCTGGGACTACCAACGCTGGACCGCGCGCTGGACCACGCGTTACTTCT
>JANNEY010000583.1:0-3521 GCA_031379235.1 Opitutaceae bacterium
GGGGTTTTGCGCAGGCTTTTCTCGGCGTCACGAAACATGAAGTAAGCGCTGCCGTTGAACTGCGGCCGTGCGCGTTCGAACGCTCCGCGCGGCACCATGTTGACGCCGCCGGCCAAGGCGGAGCCAGGCGACTCGGGCGTGGGCGAGTGGTAGACCTCGATGCGGGCGATGTTATTGATCGAGACCTGCTCCAGCTCGACGCTGCGGCCGTTGCCCGAAGAGGCGGCGCTCGCGAGATCGAAACCGCCGACACTTACGGGCACGTTGCCCGACGGCACGCCGCCCATCGAAATGGTGCGGGCATCGCCGCCCACATAGTCGATGCCGATCCCGGGGAGAAATTTCAGGAACTCGCCCACGTTGCCCTCGGCCACGTGGCCGAATTCATCGGCCGCGACGACGTTCATGATGTTCGCGGCAAACCGCTGCTCGTTGATCGCGATCGCGGCGCCGTCCATCTCGCGGGAGTTGGACACGACAAACTGATCGAGCTTCACCACGGCGCCATCCTTGGCGGCAGACGCCGGTTTCACGCTGGAATCGAGCAGATCGAAGTCTTGCTGCGTGGTTTGGCCCGCCGCGACCGTGACACTACGCGTCTGCGCGACGAGGCCGGTGTGAAAAGCGCGCACGCGCGCCGCGCCCGCCGGCACGCCCACGAAGCGATATTGGCCCGTGGCGTCGGTGAACGTCTCGAGCCGCGTGCCCTCGAGGGTGACGCGCGCCTTCTCGAGATACTCGCCGTTGCGGGTGTTAAACACGCGGCCCTCGATCGTGCCGGCCACGGCCTGGGCGAGGGCTTGGCCGGAAGTGAAGGCGAGCGTGGCAAGCAAAAGGCCGATGCGGACACAAGCGGGGAGGCTGGGTAGTCGGGTCATGAGAAAAATGGTTGATTCCCTTGTCGGGCGCGGGAGATCACGCCGACGGAGGTAAGGGCTGGGATTGGGGGTTGAAGAGGCCGTGCCATGCGACCGAAAAAATCTAGCCAGACGGCGGGGCAGTAAGGGGAGCACCCGAGTGAAGCTCAACGTGAAATCTGTCATCCGCCTCACTCTTCCAGGCTAGCCCGCGGCCGGCGTTGTGGTCAGCTTCGGACCATGAAGAAGCCCACGCGCGACGAGCGCCACCGGATGTGCACCGGCAAACGCCGCTACCGCACGCAGGGCGATGCGCTCGATGCCGCGGCGCTTGCGGGGGTGGAGCGCCGGCGCAAGGCCTACCCCTGTGCACTCTGCGGAAACTGGCACCTCACCTCTGCGTGATCGCCTACGCGCTTGCGCGCCGCGCGCGCCCGGCCTGAATCGCACGCATGGCGGCACGCGATCTCGTCATCGGCTTCGATGCCGACGACACCCTCTGGCACAACGAGAGCATCTTCGAGCGCTCCCATGAACGCTACCGCGCGCTCCTCGCGCACTACCATGACACCCCGACGGTGGACCGCACGCTCTTCGCGACCGAGATGCGCAACCTCGATCTCTACGGGTATGGCGTGAAGGGCTACACCCTCTCCGCGATCGAGACCGCGATCGAACTTTCGGCGGGCAAAATCAGCGCCCGCGAAATCCAGGAGTTGATCGAGCTCGGGCGCGACATGCTCGCGCACCCGGTGGACTTGCTCGACGGCGCGGCCGAAACCCTCGCCGCGCTCGCGCCACGGCACCGGCTCCTCTTGATCACCAAGGGCGATCTCCGTGATCAGGAACGGAAGCTCGCGAAATCGGCCCTCGCCCCGCATTTCCGCGCCATCGAGATTGTCTCGGAGAAAAACGCCGACACCTACGCGACGATCTTCCGCCGCCACGCGATCGCGCCCGAGCGGTTTCTCATGGTGGGCAACTCGATAAAGTCGGATATTTTGCCCGTGCTCGCAAACGGCGGCGCGGGCGCACTCGTGCCCTACCATCTCTTGTGGGCAGCCGAGCGGGTCGAGGCTTTGCCGAAGGCGGAGGGACGGTTCTTCGAGCTGAAGACCCTGCGCGAGCTGACGGCGGTGTTGGCGCAGCTTGAGTGAGCTGGGCAAAGACCTCCAAGCCGTTTGCCACAAAAAGGCACAAAGGACTCCGTCCTGCCGGCGCAGATCGTCCGAGCGCCTATAGGCGCCTTGAGAGCGGCAATCTCCCTCCGATTTCTTGCGCCTTTTTGTGGCCGATCGATCGGGTGTCTTGGGGTTGGGCCGTCGTATTTTTCGCCGGACTTTTCCGGCGCGCATGTTTCGCTGCTGTGACCACCCCATGATCACGATCCCTTCGCGCGTTTTCGCCCTGCTCACCGTTTTCGCCGGGCCGCTCCTCGCGGCAGAATTGCCTGCGCTTCGCGTCCGTCCCCAGGTGATCGACCCTGCGATCCAGATCGGCTACGGGCTCGCGATTGCGGATGTCGATGGCGACGGCAAGCCCGACATCCTCCTCGCCGATCAAAAACAGATCGTGTGGTATCGCGCGCCGAAGTGGGAGAAGTTCGTCATGGCCGAGAACCTCACGCCGAAGGACAACGTCTGCATCGCCGCCCGCGATCTCGATGGTGATGGCAAGGCGGAGGTCGCCGTCGGCGCCGAGTGGAATCCCGGCGACACGATCGGTAGCGGCGCGGTTTTCCTCCTCGATGCGCCCGCCGACCGCACGCAGCGCTGGACGCCGCGCCGCTTGCCGCATGAGCCGACCACGCACCGCATGCATTGGGTGCGCGGGCCGGATCGCACCTACTCGCTGGCCGTGCTGCCGCTCCACGGCCGCGGCAACAAAAACGGCGCGGGCGCCGGCGTCGAGCTGCTCGGCTACGAATGGCCCTGGACGGTCGCAAGCCATCCCGTGCCGTTGATGGCCGCGCAGACGCCACTGCATCTCACGCACAATTTCGATCTCGTCGCGGGAGCCGGTCGCGGAGGCGCGGCGGAGGAGACGCTGCTGCTCGCCACGAAGGAAGGCGTGCGTTCAATCGATGCGCTGGCCAACCGCTCCGCGCCCCAGCCCGTGACCGCGATCAATGCCGGCGAAGTGCGCCGCGGCGCACTGCCTGGCGGCGGCCGCTACCTCGCGACGATCGAGCCGATGCATGGCAACGAACTTGCCGTCTATCGCGGGCCGTCCAACTTGGCCGCCTCCAGTGGTGCCGACTGGACGGAGCGGCGCACGCTGCTCGACGACAAGCTCATCCAGGGTCACGGCCTCGCCACGGGCGATCTGCTCGGCGTGGGCAGCGATCAGATTGTCGTCGGCTGGCGCGGCGCGAAGGCGGGCGACAAGGTTGGGATCAAACTTTACGCGGCGAACGACGCCACGGGTGAAGCGTGGAAACTCCACGCGCTCGTCGACGACAATCAGATGGCGGTCGAAGATCTCAAAGTAGCCGATCTCGATGGCGACGGCCGCCCCGAGATCATCGCGGCCGGCCGCGCGACGAAGAACGTGATCATTTACTGGAACGAGACTCCCCAGACGAAGAAGTGAGGGCAGGCGATGTCACGGTGAGGGTTGCGATGTAGGGCGGGGTCGCCGAACCCCGCCGGGTTTGGGGATTGG
>JANNEY010000595.1:0-1620 GCA_031379235.1 Opitutaceae bacterium
GACGAAACGGCGGGGTTCGGCGACCCCGCCCTACAACTGAATCCGCAGGTGGGCCGGCCGCTCCGCGGGCGGCTGCCTTGGCTCGTCGGCGCCGCTGCGGCAATCGCGTTGCTCGCCACGCTCGGTTGGAAATTTCTACCGCGCGACGACACCCACACGCAAACCGCCGATGCGGCGCGGCGGAGCGCGCCGCCCACCTCGGAAATATCCGCCGCGCCAACCGCGACGCCGGTCGTTTCAGAAAACTCCATTTCCGTCCTACCATTTGAAAACCGCAGCACGGAGCCGGACTCGGCGTATTTCGCGGACGGCATCCAGGACGAGGTCATCGCCGGGCTTTCGCTGCTCTCGAAGCTGCGCGTGGTCGGCTCGCGCAATTCCGTCGAGGTGTTTCGCGCGTCGAAAAAGCCGCTGCCGCAAATCGCCCGCGAGCTCGGCGTGGCGTGGGTGCTGCGCGGCAACGTCGCCCGCGCGGCGGGCAACGTCACCGTCAACGTGCAGCTCATCCGCGGCGACACCGACCAGATTGTCTGGGCGAAACCTTTCCGGTCCGACGCCAACGGGGCTGCGGCGATTCAGGCTGAAATTGTGGCCGGCGTGACCACCGCGCTGAAGACGACCGTTTCGCCCGAGGAGAAAACGCAGCTCGCGCGCGCCCCGACCACGAGCGCGGCCGCCTTCGATTTGTATCTGCGGCAGCGCGAAATCCTGATCCAAAAAGGGCCAAGTCCTCCTACGCGGCGTGAGAGGCTGAAACTGCTGGAGGAAGCGGTCACGCTCGATCCGGGCTTTGTCAAAGCGTGGGCCGAGTTGGTCTGGCTCCGGCGGAACTTGAGCGTCTCCCGCCCGACCCCTCAGGCGCTCGCAGACAGCAAGGCGGCACTCGAAAGGCTGGAGAAGCTGGCCCCGCAGGCACCGGAGACCGCGTTCGCCCGGGTGAACTATCTTGCCGACACCTTGGAGCCCACGCAGGCGCTGGCCTTGTATGAAGACTTCGCCCGGACTTGGCCCCCGTCGATCGACCTGCTCGGCCGCATTGGCCGGTTGCAGCAGAACTTGGGTCGATGGACCGACGCCATCGGAACCCTGCGGCGGGCCATCGCCCTCGATCCCGTCGATACGGTATCACGGCGCAGTCTCATCAGGCTATTGATCTCCTGCCGCCGACTGCGCGAAGCGCGGACCGAGCAACGCGGGTTGATCGCGCTGCTGCCGGACTTGCGCCAGGAAGGATTCAAGCTTGGCCGCATCTCCTACAATATCGATGGCTCAACCCGGGAAATGGAGAGCTTTCTGTCCAGCATCCCCCGCAACCAATGGGCAGAACCGGAAGTGGTGCGGCTCCGATCCCTATGGTCCCAGATTCGAGGGTCCCGCGAGGAGGCCGTGGTGCTGGCTCGACTTCCGGTGAACTCTGTCTTCCACGACATTTTCTCCGGAATGGCCTTTGCCGTCAGCGGCGATCAGGAGTCGGCCCGGACGTCGATGGCCAAACGCATCGCCGATCACCAACGCCTGGGAAGCAAGAGCAGCGAGTGGAGCGTGTCGGAATTGGCGATGATGCTGGCACTCGGTGGGGATAGGGCTGCGGCACTGGTGTCAGCCTCCGAGCTCGAGCGA
>JANNEY010000597.1:0-12852 GCA_031379235.1 Opitutaceae bacterium
GCGTCTCGTCGTTCCGGTCGGCGTCCTCGGTCTGGTTGAAGATCGCGTAGAGCTGGAAATATTCCGTTTGCGTGAGCGGATCGTATTTGTGGGTGTGACACTGCGCACAGGCCATCGAGGTGCCCATCCAGACCGCCATCGTGGTGTTGACGCGGTCGATCACGGCGACGCCGCGAAACTCCTCGTCGACCGTGCCGCCCTCGGTGTTGTTCATCGTGTTGCGGTGAAACCCGGTGGCGAAAATCTGCTCGGGCGTCGCCTCCGGCAACAGGTCGCCCGCGAGCTGTTCGATCGTGAACTGATCGAAGGGCACGTCGCGGTTCAACGCCTCGATCACGTAATCGCGATAGCGCCAGATGCTGCGCGGCTGGTCGTCGGCATAGCCCTTCGAGTCGGCATACCGCGCGAGGTCGAGCCAAGCTCGCGCCCAATGCTCGCCGTAGGCCGGCTTGGCGAGCTGGCGGTCCACGTAGTTTTCATAGGCGTTGCTACTCGCGTCGCGGGCGAACGCGTCGACGTCCGCCAAAGTCGGTGGTAAGCCGGTGAGATCAAGCGCGAGCCGACGTGCGAGCGTGGCGCGATCGGCCTCGGGTTGCGGCCGCAGCCCAACCTGCTCCAAGCGCGCGAGAATGAAGCGATCCACCGCGCCGCGCGCCCAAGCCGCGTCTTTGACCCCCGGCAATGGCGCCCGCTGCGCGGGAACATATGACCAGTGCGTCGCATAGTTGGCGCCGCCAGCGATCCAGCGTTGCAGCAAATCTTTTTCCACTCCGGAAAGCGTTTTGCCCGTTTTGCGCGGGGGCATGACTTCTTCGTCATCCGTGCTGAGGATGCGCGTGAGCAGTTCGCTCTTTTCCGGCTTGCCTGGGACCACGGCGAAGCCACCCCCACCGAGATCCGTGGTCGCACCTTCCAGCGTGTCGAGCCGCAAGCCGTTCTGACCACCCTTGCGATCATGCCCATCGGGACCGTGGCAGCGGTAGCATTTCTCCGACAGGATCGGCCGGATGTCGCGATTGAAATCCGGCACCGGCTGCGCCGCACGAGCCAGCGTCGCGATAAAAATTATGGGCAGGAGAATCCGCATGAGGCTGCGAAAAATTGATCACGCGCAAGGGCCGGCGCAACGCTGCAATCGTTTGTTTTTCTACAGCAGCGTCCCGCGCAAGACCGCGTAGCCCACGCTGAAATAAATGATCAGCCCGGTCACATCCACCAGCGTCGCGACAAACGGCGCGCTCGACGTCGCGGGATCGAAACCCAGCCGCTTCAGCCCGAGCGGCAGCATCGAGCCGATCAGCGAGCCCCAGAGCACAACGCCGACGAGCGAACAGCCGACGGTCACGCCCACCAGCGCCCAATGCGGACCGTAGATGTCGGAGAACTGCGCCCAAATCACGATGCGCAGGAAACCGATCGCGCCCAGCAACAGGCCGAGCAGCGTGCCGGCGGCCAGCTCACGCCGCATCACGCGCCACCAATCGCCCAACTTAAACTCACCGAGCGCCAGCGCGCGGATGACGAGGCTCGCCGCCTGCGATCCGGCATTGCCCCCGGAGCTGATCACGAGGGGGACGAAAAGGGCGAGCACCACGGCCTTGGCGATCTCGTCCTCGAAATAACTCATGGCCGTCGCCGTGAGCATTTCGCCGAGAAAGAGCACGACGAGCCAGCTCGCGCGTTTCTTCACCATCCGCGAAAGCGCGATCGTGGTATAGGGCTCGTCGAGCGCTTCGCTGCCGCCGAGCTTTTGGATGTCCTCGGTCGCTTCGGCCTCGGAGACGTCGAGCATGTCGTCAACCGTCACGATGCCGATCAGGACTTGGTTCGCATCCGTCACGGGCAGCGCGACGCGGTCGAATTTTTTGAAGAGCGTGAGCGCCTTCTCACGATCGTCGGTCGGCGCCAGCGTGGCATAGATGCCGTCAAGCAATTCGCGCACTGGTCGCTCCAAGGGCGAAATCAGGAAGCGCCGCACGCGCACGTCGTCGAGGAGTCGCCCTTCATCATCCACCACGTAAACCATGTTGAGGGTCTCGCGGTCATAACCGTGCGTGCGGATGAAATCGAGCGCCTGCCCCACCGTCCACTCGGGCCGCACGGCGACGAAGTCCAGCGTCATCAACCGCCCGACGCTGTGCTCGGGATACGCGAGCAGCGATTCAGCCACGTGGCGTTCCGCCGGCGAGAGCATAGCCAGGAGTTGCATCGCCACGTCCAGGGGCAGCTCGTTGAGAAACGCCGTGCGGTCGTCGGGTGGCAGCGCGTTCAGCAACGCGGCGGATTGCTCCTGGTTGAGCGCGCGCAACAGCTTTCGCTGCTCGGCATGCGCCATGTAGGTGAAGATCGCGGCGGAGAGTTCGCGCGCACACAGGCGAAAAAGCGCCGCGAGCGTTTCCACCGGCAGGTCCGACACCAGCGGTGCGAGATCCGCCGCTAACCAAGGTTCGAGTAATTTCCGGAGCGCCGCCGCATCCTTCCGCGCGACCAAGGTCGCGATTTCCGCTTTGATCTCGGCCGGCTTGCTCATGGATGACAGAGGCAGGACGTGCGGGCCGGTTCAAGTGCGCATCCCAGCTGCAAACGCGGAAGCAACGCAGATGCGCCAGACTCCGCGTTCAGTTCGCGTCGGAATACCCCGTGACCCGCCGCAGCGCTCGATTGGCGAAATGCCCGAGCACGGCGCACACGACGAGCGTGGCCACGATTCCAGCGACCACCATCCACGTTTCCGCCACATCCTTAAAGCGGAGTTGCTCCAGTTTCGCTGCCGCGAATGCCGCCAGGGCTGTCCGTGGCGCGATCCCAAGCAGCGTTCCGATCGTGTAGGGCAGGAGCGGCACTCGGCCGGCCGCCAGCACGAAGTTGGCGATGGCAAACGGCGAAGCGGGCGGAATCCGCAGCAGGGTAACGACGAGCAGGGTCCGGCCGGTGCCATCTCCGAGCAGCGCCTGGTAGACCGCCTCCCACTTCGGTTTCGCCCGGATGACCTCCAAAACCCGATCTCGCGCGATCCAGCGTCCGATGGCGTAAGCCAACAGCGAAGCCACCGTGATTGTGACGACGGCCAGCGGAAATCCGACCGTGAACCCAAAGGCCCAGCCCGCCAAGATCGCGCAGGAATAGGTCGGCACAAACGACAGCCCCATCAGCACACCAATAAATAGAAAATACATCGCCATCCCTTCGACGCCGTGTCCCCGCAGCCACGGACCAAATTGCGTCAGAGTTGCGAGCAGCACGAAGCCGCCCAGCGGCGGCCAAAACGACAGCATGATCGCCACCGGTCCCGCCGCGCCGAGGCGACGAAACCACCCGGCATTGTTATTCTGGGGCGCGGTAGGCTGAGGATCCACGGCGCCTTTGTGCGGAGAATTTTCCTCGGCGACAAGTCCCGGCACGGAGAAAGAAATATTCGGCAACGGTCCGGCTTGTCGTCGAACCCGCGGCCGACGGCTTCGATTACCCGTTCCACATGTTGCTGAAAATGCACTTGTCCACATGCCCGATCAGGCATCGCTTCTTACCCTCGGCACGACGGCCCTCCCTTGCTCCCGCCACGTCGCGCCTCCCCAACCTGCATGAAAACGTTTCGTGTCCTGCTTTGGCTCGTGGCCTTGATTGCGCTGCATCGGCCTGAGCTCCGCGCCGCCACCGCGGCCCGTCCGAACATCGTCGTCTTCATCTCCGACGACCACAGCCAACTCGACTCGCAACCCTATGGCTCGACCGAAGTCCGCACGCCGCACATGGCCAAGCTCGCGGCGGACGGCCTGAAGTTCACCCACGCCTTCGTCGCTTCGCCCGCCTGTGGCCCGAGCCGCACCGCCCTCCTCACCGGTCTCTGGTCCGCGCGCAACGGCGCCGAGCCCAATCACAAACCCAAAAATCCCGGCGTCGCTTCGCTCCCGCCCGTCCTCCGCGCACTGGGTTACGAGGTCGCCGCCATCGGCAAAGTCGCGCACAACACCTTCGCGAAAGACCACGGCTTCGACTTCATCGAAGGACCCAACCCCGGCTTCTCCGAAACCGCCGCCGTCGCCAAATTTCTCTCCACGCGCGACGCAGCGAAACCGCTCTGCCTCTTCGTCGGCACCCGCCACCCGCACACCGTGTGGAGCGCCGACCGAACCTACGATCCCGCCACCGTCAAGATCCCGCCCACTCACGTCGACACCGCCGTCACCCGCGAGGAGCGCGCGGGCTACCTGACCGATGTCACCAAAGCCGACACGCTTCTCGGCGAGGTGCGCACGCTCGCGCGCGAAAAAATCCCTGGCGATACGCTCTTTATTTACACTGCCGATCACGGCGCCGCCTGGCCCTTCTCCAAGTGGACACTCTACGACTCCGGCATCCGCGTCCCGCTCATCATCGCGTGGCCCGGCCACCTGAAACCCGCCACCACCAGCGACGCGCTGGTTTGCTGGCCCGACTTGCTTCCGACGTTCATCGAACTCGCCGGCGGCCAAGTCCCCGCCGGCCTCGACGGAAAATCCTTCGCGCCGCTCCTCCGCGGCACGACCACCACGCACCGCGAGCGCGTCTTCGCCACGCACAGCGGCGACGGTGATTTCAACGTCTACCCCATCCGCAGCGTCCGCACCCGCGACTGGAAATACCTCCGCAACCTTCATCCCGAATTTCAGCACCACACGCACATCTCCCGCTCCTCCGGCCCGAGCGGCCTCGTGTATTGGAAAACCTGGCTCACCGCCGCCGAAACCAGCCCCGTCGCCGCCGCGACGGTCCAGCGCTACACCACGCGCCCCGCCGAGGAACTCTACGACCTCGCCGCCGACCCTTTCGAACAGAACAACCTCGCCGCCGACCCAAAACAATCCGCCCGCCTCGCCGCCCTGCGCGCAGAGCTCGACGCATGGATGAAACAGCAAGGCGACACTCAAACCGTCTTCGGCAAACCGCTCCTCCGCGGCGAACCCGTCACCCTGATCGCTCCCGGCAACGCCAAGAAGAAAGCCCCATGAAAATCCTTCGCCGCTCGCTTCTCGCTCTCACCGTCTCGTCCGCGTTTTTCTTTTCCGCGCCGGCCGTCTCCGCCGCCGCGCCCGCCCGCCCCAATATCCTCCTCATCGTCGGCGACGACATGGGCTACGCTGATGTCGGCTTCCACGGCTGCAAGGACATCCCCACCCCGCACCTCGACGCCCTCGCCGCCGCCGGCGTCCGCTTCACCAACGGCTACGTGAGCGGCCCCTACTGCTCGCCGACTCGCGCCGGCCTCCTCACCGGTCGCTACCAGACGCGTTACGGCCACGAGTTCAATCCCAGCGGCCCGACCGCCGGCCTGCCCGTCACCGAGTCCACGCTCGCCGATCGCCTCAAGGCCGCGGGCTACGCCACCGGCCTCGTTGGCAAATGGCATCTCGGCAACCAGCCCGCGATGCACCCGCAGCAACGCGGTTTCCAGGAATTCTTCGGTTTTCTCGGCGGCGCCCACAGCTACTTCGACGCGGGCGGCATGGTGCGCGGCAACGAGCCCATTAAGGAACTCGACTACACGACCGACGCCTTCGGCCGCGAGGCGGTCGCCTTCATCGAGCGACACAAAACTGCGCCGTGGTTCCTCTACCTCGCCTTCAACGCCGTCCACACGCCGATGCACGCCACCGACGCGCGCCTGAAAAAATTCGCGCACATCGCTGACGAGAAACGTCGCACCTACGCCGCGATGATGTCCGCGATGGACGACAACATCGGCGCCGTGCGCGCCAAACTCGCCGCCACCGGCCAGGAGCAAAGCACGCTCGTATTTTTCATCAGTGACAACGGCGGCCCCACCATGGTCGGCGTCACCGTCAACGCCTCCCGCAACGATCCGCTGCGCGGCAGCAAGCGCACCACGCTCGAAGGCGGCATCCGCGTGCCCTTCCTCGTCGCGTGGCCCGGCCGCGTGAAGCCCGGCGTCTTCGACCATCCCGCCATCCAACTCGATCTCCACGCTACCGCGCTCACGGCGGCCGGCGTCGCCACGAAACCCGATTGGAAAATCGAGGGCGTCGACCTGCTCCCGTTTCTCACCGGCGCGAAATCCGGCGCGCCGCACGACGCGCTCTTCTGGCGCTTCGGCGAGCAGATGGCCGTGCGCCGCGGTGATTGGAAACTCGTCCGCTACGACACCAACGCCGAGACCAACCTCGGCCGGCGCGAACCCGTCTCCGCCGCCAAACTCTACAACCTCGCCGCCGACATCCACGAAGACCACGACTTCGCCGCCACGAATCCCGCCAAGCTCAGGGAACTCCAAGCCCTCTGGGACGAGTGGAACAAGTCCAACGTGAAACCGCTCTGGGGCGCCGGCGCCGGTGACAACGACGGCTCCGAGCCGGGCGTGGCGGGAAAGAAGAAGAACCGGAAGAGCAAGGAATGAAGGTCCGTCACGCCACGCTTCTCTTTGCGCTCGGCCTCTTCGCGCTCGCAGCCCGCGCCGCCACGCCCGCCGCGCCCACGCGCCGGAACGTCGTCGTCCTCCTCCCGATGATCTCGGGTGGGGCGATGTGAGCTGCCTCAATCCCGGGGGCGCGGTGAAAAGCCCCAACGCCGACCGTATCGCGCAGGCCGGCGTGAAGTTCACGCACGGCTAAGTCACCGCACCGCTGTGCGGCCCGTCGCGGGCGGCGTTTTTCAGCGGGCGCTATGCGCAGCGTTTCGGTTTCTGGGACAACAGCGGAGGCATCCCGACCGAGGTGCCGCTGCTTCCCGGCGTGCTCCGCACCGCAGGCTACCGCACCGCGCTCCGATCTCTTCCCCGATTACGCGGAAAAAAACGACCTCGCCTCCGCGCAACCCGACCGCGTTCGCGCCCTGCGCGCCAAATGGCAGCTGTGCCATGCACAGATGCCCGCCGTTCCCGCCACCGGAAAAAAGGCGGCGAAATAACTTTGCTCCACCACCCCCGCTTCGCCAACTAGGCGAAGCCCGCACCCGCACTTACCGCCCCGCCTCCGAATGAATCAGCGGAGATTGGCGGTTTCACTTCTGCCGTCTTTTGCCGATAAAAATTTCCCGATTTCCCATGCCCACGTTCAAGAACACGCTGTTCCTCGCGGTCGTCGCCTCTTCGCTCGCTCCACTTTTATTCGCCGCCCACGCCGCCTTTCCTCCGCCGACCAACAATCAGGAAATCACCGACAAGCCGCTCACGGCGCCCGCGACATTGATCGCGCAGATGCACCTGCCGCCCGGCTTCAAAGCCACGCTCTTCGCGGCCGAGCCCGACGTGCAGAATCCCATCGCGATGTGCTGGGACGAGCGCGGTCGCCTTTGGATCGCCGAGAACTACACCTACTCCGACAGCAAGGAGCGCTTCGATCTCAAGCTCCGCGACCGCATTATCATTTTCGAAGACACCGACAACGACGGGCGTTTCGATAAACGCACCGTCTTCGCCGACGATCTCCAAATGCTCACCAGCATCGAGCGGGGCTTCGGCGGCGTCTACGCGATGTGCCCGCCGCACCTGCTGTTCATCCCCACCGAAGGCGACAAGCCCAGTGGCCCGCCGCAAATCCTCCTCGACGGTTTCAGCACCAAGGCCGCGAGTCGTCACACCTTTGCCAACGGTCTCAAGTGGGGCCCCGACGGTTGGCTCTACGGTCGCGTCGGCATCAGCAGCACGAGCTGGGCGGACGTGCCCGGCACGCCGCCGGACAAACGCTCGCCGACCGCCGGTGGCGTCTGGCGCTATCATCCGACCAAAAAAATCTACGAGCCCTACTGCCACGGCACGACCAACCCTTGGGGCACGGATTGGGACGAGCACGGCGAAATGTTTTTCATCAACACCGTCATCGGCCACCTCTGGCACGGCATCCAAGGCGCGCACTTCAAGCGCATGAGCGGCGACGATCCCTACCCGCGCATCTATGAACTCATCGACCAACACGCCGACCACTACCACTGGGATAGCGGCGAGGTTTGGACCGACGTGCGCAAGCTCGGCGTCACTCCCGCGTCATCCCGTGTCGGCGGCGGCCACGCCCACGTCGGCCTCATGATTTATCAGGGCACGAATTTCCCGCCGGAATATCGCGGCCAAGTTTTCACCACCAATCTCCACGGTCGCCGCGTGAACGTCGACCGCCTCGAACGCAAGGGCAGCGGCTACGTCGGGAAACATGCGCCCGACTTCATGCACACGGACGACCCGTGGTTCCGCGCCGTCGAAATCCAAGCCGGCCCCGATGGCGGCGTGTATATTCTCGATTGGAGCGACATCGGCGAATGCCACGAAAACGACGGCGTGCACCGCACGTCCGGTCGCATCTACAAGATCACCTACGGCGACGCCACGCGGCCGAAGGAAACCGATCTCACGAAACTCACCGACGCCCAACTCGTCGCCCTCCAGCCCAGCGCCAACGAGTGGCTCGTGCGTATGGCCCGCTGGGAACTCCGCGAACGCGCCCTTAAACAAAACGGCCTGCCCGCGCTCACCGCACTGCTCCGCGATCAGTTCGCCACCGCCCCCACCGCCGCGAAGCAACTCACCGCGTATTGGACGCTCGAGCAAATCGCCGCCTTCAGCCCCAATCCCGCCGCAGCGGTTGCGCCGTTGCTCGCGACCATGCGCACGAGCGCGAACGAACACCTCCAGCGCTGGGCGGTGCCGTCTACGCCCGCCACCGCGCAAAACACCGCAAGCCCGTTCCTCCGCCTCGCCCGCGCCTCCACGCTCCCTTCGCTTGCCCCCGCGGCGCGCGCCCAGCTCGCCGCGCTCCTCCTCTCGCACGTCGAAGATGCCACCGATCACAATCTCCCCCTGCTCTATTGGTCCGGCATCCGCGACCTCGCCCCGACTCAGCTCGTCGCCCTCGCACCTTCGTGCCGCATCCCGCTCGTGCGTCAGTTCATCGCCCGCCGCGTCACGGAAGATATCGATCAAGCTCCCGCGCCGCTCAACACGCTCCTCGCGCTCAACACCGAAGGTCTCGCCGCCGACATTCTCCGCGGCATGAGCGACACTCTCCGCGGCTGGAGCAAAGCGAAGAAGCCCGCCGCTTGGGACGCGTTCGCCGCCCGCGTCGCCGCGCTCAATCAAGACCCGCTGACGAGATCACTTCGCGACCTCGAGGTCCTCTTCGGCAGCGGCCGCGCCCTCGCCGAAGTCCGCGCCATCGCCCTCGACAATAAAGCCAGCTCCGACAATCGCCGCGCCGCGCTCCGCACACTGATCGAAGCGAAGTCCCCTGACCTCCGCAAAGTCTGCGAATCGCTGATCGGGATCCCCGCCCTAAGTGCCGCCGCGATTCAAGGCCTGGCGACCTTCGACGATCCGGCCGCCGCTGAGCGCATAATCGCGCGTTACAAAAACCTCTCGCCCCACGAGCGCCCCGCCGCCCTCGCCGTCCTCGCTTCGCGCCCAATCTTCGCGCGGGTGTTGCTGCATCAAATCGAAAGCCCCGGTGAACCAATCCTGATCCCGCACAGCGAACTCACGCCCGTGCTCGCGCGCCAGATTCGCAGCTTCAACGATCCCGCGCTCACCGCGCGGCTCGCCGCAGTCTGGGGCGAAACGCGCGAGTCTCCCGCCGAGAAGCAAAAATTGATCGCCGAGCTCAAGACCAAGCTCACGCCCGAGTTCATCCGGCGCGGCGACCCCAGCCAGGGTCGCGCCCTCTTCGCCGCGGTCTGCGCAGGTTGTCACCAACTCTACGGCGAGGGCGGTGCGCTCGGCCCCGATCTCACCGGCAGCGGCCGCCACGAGATCGGTTACCTGATCGAGAACATTGCCGATCCCAGCGCGGTTGTCGCCGCGGACTACACTCTGACGGTAATCACGCTGAAGGATGGGCGCGTGTTGAACGGCCTCGTGAGTGCAAAAACCGAACGCACGCTGACGGTGAAGATGATGGATCAGGCGACCAGCGTTGACCGCACTGATATCGTGAAGTTGGAGCAACTCCCGGTGAGCATGATGCCCGAGGGCCTGCTCTCGGCGCTTGACGACCGGCAAGTCAGCGATCTCGTCTCCTACTTGATGAGCACCGCCCAAGTGCCGCTGCCCAAGTAATCGCGCCTCCGCCACAACTCGGCGGCACCCACATTTTCATCGATGCTTCTGCTTTTTCTCCAACGCCTGTCGTGCCTGCTGCTCACGCTTGGTCTCGCGCAGGCCGCTACGCCCACCCGCCCCAACGTCGTCATTCTCCTGGTCGATGACCTCGGCTGGGGCGACGTCAGCTGCCTGAACCACGGTGCCGTCAAAACCCCCAACATCGACCGCATCGCTCAAACGGGCGTGAAGTTTACCTCCGGCTACGTGACCGCACCGCTCTGCGGTCCGTCGCGCGCGAGTTTTTTCAGCGGACGTTACGCGCAGCGTTTTGGATTCTGGGACAATAGCGGCGGCATCCCCGCCCGCCAAACGCTCCTCCCCGGGGTCCTGCGCAACGCCGGCTACCGCACGGCGCTCATCGGCAAATGGCACAGCGCCGGCCCGATGCCGCACGAACGCGGCTGCTTCGATGAGACGCTGTGCTCTCCCGTCTCGAGCCCATTCATCGACTACCACCACCCGAAGCTCGCGCGCAACGGCGTGCTCGAAGAGAGCAACGAATACTCCACGGATCTATTCGCGCGCGAGGCGGTCGCGTTCATTGAGCGCAACCAAGCCAACCCATTCGCGCTCACGGTCACTTTCAACGCCCCGCACATCCTGCGCGTCGTAAAAAACGCCCAGCTCATTCGTGCCGAGTATGACGCCGCCCTCGCCGCCGAGCAGACGCTCGACATCCCCAAAGTCCCGATGGCGCCCACCGGTGACGCGGCCAAATACGCCGTGCAGTTTCCCGGCGACACCGCGCGCGCCGACACCGTCGCCACGATCGCCGCGCTCGACGCAGCGGTCGGCCGGATCCTCGACAAGTTGCAGCAGGCCGGCCTTGACCGAAAAACCGTGGTGTTTTTCTTCGGCGACAACGGCGGCCATCCGGAAAATCGCAGCGAGAGCCGGCCGCTCCGCGACTACAAATGGAGCCTCTACGAAGGTGGCATCCGCGTGCCGTTTCTCGCGAGCTACCCGGGCATCTTTCCCGCCGGCCGGGAATTCGCCCACCCAGTCAGTTCACTCGATATCTTCCCGACGGTCGCCGCGCTCACGGGGATCGCGCCCAGCGCCGATCTCGACGGCGTAAATCTCACGCCCTTCCTTGCCCATCAAAAGCCGACCGCGCCCCACGACGCGCTGTTTTTCGCAATCAATGGCCTCGGTGCCGTCCGCGCCGGCGATTGGAAACTCGTGCTCGAGGCCGACAACACGCCGCACCTCTTTGATCTCGCGCGCGATTCCTCGGAGAAAAACGATCTCGCCGCCGTCGAGCCCGCCCGCGTCGCCGCCCTCAGGGCGAAGTGGCAAACGTGGCACGGCCAAATGCCGCCGCCGCCGCGCGCCGCCGGGAAGAAGGCCGCCAATTAGCCGGGCGGCGCCGCAACTCAGCGGGGAAAATCAGCGAGCAGCGCCATGACAAAAGGCGAGCGCTCGGGCGCCGCCTCGTCGAGATTCTGCTGCCAGTTGAGGCCTTCGCTGTTGGCGAGCAGGATGAGCGTGAGGTCGCGACCCGGGAATTTTATGTAGAGCGCCGAGTAGGCGCCGTCCCAGAGGCCCGTGTGCCAGATCCATTTTTCGCCCGCCTGCTCCTGCACGAACCAACCGAGCCCGTAGGGGAGCGCGCGGCCGTCGGGCGCGCGACCCGCGGTCCACATCAATCTCCGCGATTCTGCCGAGATGAGCTTCCCCTCGGTCAATGCGCGGTCGAATCGAGCCAGATCGTTCGCCGTCGCGATCACACCGCCGGCCGCACCGTCACCCTGTGCCGCAGGTGCAGCGGATGGCACGACTTCACCGTCGGGCGCGACGTGGTAGGGTTTGGCCAGCCGCGCCGCGAGATTCGCCGGGAGCGGAAGCTTGCGATGCTGTCGCGCTGAATCCGCCATCCCCGCCGGCATGAAAACGTGGCGAGCCGTGAGTTCCGAAAACGAAGTTTTCGCCGCCTGCGCCATCGGCCGCGAGGCCCACGAGTAGACTGGCGGATTGTAGAAGAAACGTGTGCCGGGCGTCCCATTGGCGGTCATCGCCAACACGTGGCGCAGCGTCAGCGCAACTTTGGGATCGGCATCGAAGTCGCTGAAAAACAAGCCGCCGGCGGCGCGCGCGGAAACCCGATACTCGGCGAAATCCTCGAAGCTCGCGAGAGGTCGATCGAGATCGAGCTCACCGAGTTCGACGAGGCGAAGCGCGACCACCGCGGAGATCGGTTTGGCCACCGACGCGATGTTGAACGGCGTGTCTGCGGTCACGGGTCGGCGCGCCGCCACGTCGGCGTAGCCGAGTCCGGCCGCCAGCACCGTTTCGCTCCCGCGCAGCACGACCACCGCCAGGCCCGGAATCTTGGCCCCCTCACGGATGGCTTCCACCTGCGCCAGAAATTTCCGGCCCGCCGCCCGATCGCTCGCGGAAGGATCCGCCGCGGCCCGGGTCGCCGCCAACGCGCTGATGAAGATCAGTAAAAAAATGCCCGGCCTAGGGCGACTGGTCCCAACCCAAGCGCAACGTTGTTTCACGAGCGGAGAACTGAAATTCCGTGGGCGCTGCGTCGGCAGGCGTCGACTAGCGCCAGCTTAAGACCGCCGTCACCGGATAGTGATCAGAAGGAAACCGGCCGTCGCGCGACGAGCGATCAATCTCGCTGGAGCGGGCCACAAAATGGTCCGTGTGAAAGATGAAGTCGATCCGCTATCCTTTCACCGTGCCCTTGAAAGCATTGAAGCTTGCCTCGTCAGGCCCGCGGACCGGATGAACTTCGCGATACGAGTCGATCCAGCGAATCGCAC